>JAIRXN010000229.1 GCA_031268245.1 Treponema sp.
AGAAGCGGCCCGTATTCCCTGACAGTGTATGTAATTGCATGGTGACCATGGTGGAGGTGATATACCCGTTCCCATTCCGAACACGGAAGTCAAGCCCTCTAACGCCGATGATACTGCCCCTTGCGGGTGGGAAAGTAGGTAGTTGCCATGCTTTTTTTGTATTGAGGCTGTTCCGAAACTCGCTCGGGTTTTGGAACAAGCTCACTTGATAATGATTCCAATAGATAATAAAATAAAGTTAGTGGTTTATTTGCAGGAGATGCTATGGCTGAACAAAGACAATTGGTGACCTTTCAGCTCGGAGAAGAGCTTTACGGAATTAACATCATGGATGTCAAGGAAATCGTCCGGGTTCAGACTATCAGGGCAATTCCCAATGCACCTGCCTATGTGGAAGGCATTTTTAATCTTCGCAGTGAAATAATCCCTATAATTAATCTGCATAAGCGTTTTCACCTTAAAAAAGTGCTAACCTCGGAAGAGGATGAACTTCTTTCGGGTTTTATCATCATCGACATTGACGGCATGAAGCTGGGTGTGATTATTGACCGGGTTTCCCGTGTTGTGACCATCGAAAAAGAGGAGATACAGCCGCCTCCCCAGATGTTGAGCGGTATTGGAGCCGAGTATATACAGGGTGTCGTGCGTCAGGAGCATGGATACCTCATCATTCTGGATATTCGGGATCTCTTTAATCCCAAAGAACTGCAAAAAATAGCCGAGCTTCGAAGATAGCATGAAGATAGAAGTCTATTCTCCAACCATTCGGCGGAAGGAGATGGATGCGGTTTTGACTTCCCTTGTGGAAGATAAGATCGGTCCGGGGGAGCAGTCCAGGTTTCTCATACAGATTGCCAGAGAAAATCTCAAATTTGATTATGCTTTAGCCCTCCGCAGTCCTGCAATTGCCCTTCACGAGGCCCTCAAATTGCTTAATTCCGGGATCTCAACCGGGCCGGGTCGGTTTTCAGATGACCAGGGTGAAGGTTCCCCTCTTAAAGCGGGTCAGGGTGTCATTGTTTCGGCTCTTGCTCCGCGATATTACCTTACCGTGCTCCGGGATCTGGCTTTGACGCCGGTTTTCTGTGATGTTTCTTCCAATTTCCCCTGTATCAGCCGCGAAAGCATAGATGCCGCCATGCAGAAAAAGCCTCCCGGCCTTGAAGTGAAGGCTCTTGTAGTGACCCATACTCTGGGTTATGCGCCTGATCTGAGCCCTATTCTGGAACTTGGCATACCGGTTATTGAAGATGCGTCCGATAGTTTCAGCCCGGTGTCTGAAGAAGGGGCGAAGGCGTCTGAAAGGCAGGCCGGCGTCTCTGTGATTCTGGGCCTTGAAGAACGGAATATCCTCACTGCCGGGGGCGGGGCCCTCCTCTATGCGGTCAACCGGAGAGACGCTTCCGTGTTGCGGAACTCTGCCGATCTTCCCCCCGAATACTGTCTTCCCGATATGAACGCAGCTATGGCGGTAATCCAGTTCCGGGAAGCGGCTAAAAACCTTGCCAGAAGGAAGGAGATTGCCGCGGTCTATACCCAGTCAAGTCTTCGTACCCGGCACAAACGCTTTATTCAGGAAGGAGACTACAACAATTATGCTTTTCCTCTCATTCTGGAAACAGGGCTCAAGGATGTTAAGGCTTATGCCCGGAAGAAGGATATAGTTGTGGAAAGCGCTTTTGAAGATACTCCGGCAGGAACAGGGGCGGCGGATGCCGCTCAATGTACGGAAGCGTATTCCCTTTCCCTCAGAACGGTGTTATTTCCGCTTTATCCCCGGCTTCAGGCATCGGAAGTTGAGCGGGTCAGTAAACTCATCCTGACTCTCCCCTAAGGCGGTTTAATGAAGGTTCTTCTTGCGGTAAATCCGCATAAACCCAAGGCTCTGGAACTGGCTTCTTCGATTGAAGCGGTTCTCCGTTCCCGGATGGATATGGAAGTCCGCCGTTGTGAAGTCCCGTTTGAAAGCTCCGGATTCGGAAACTCAGCCGGGCCTGTGAATGCGGGCGAAAGTTCCCTTCTTGAGGGGCTGGATCTTGTTTTTTCCCTGGGGGGAGACGGAACGGTACTCTATGTCGCCCGCCTGGTTTCTCCCCGCAATATTCCCATTATTCCGGTGAATCTCGGTACCTTTGGCTTTATCGCCGGGGTGCATCCCCCGGAATGGGAGCCGGTGTTTCTGCAGCATCTGGAAGGAAAGGCGGAGCTTTCCCGGCGGCTCATGCTTTCAATTCGGGTGGAACGGGGCGACTCCATGGTGTTCCGGGGAGCCTGTCTCAATGATGCGGTCATTTCCGCCAGCGGGATTGCCAAAATAATCAAGTTGAATCTTTTTTCCGAATCCGAAGAGTTGGAGTTGGGAAATTATCTTTCAGACGGCTTGATTCTCGCCACTCCTACAGGCTCAACCGCCTATTCGGTGGCTGCCGGGGGCCCGATTCTTGATCCTGAACTGGAAGCTCTTATCGTTAACCCCATCTGTCCTTTCACTCTGTCAAACCGGCCGCTTGTACTTCCCGCCGCCGAGACGCTCATTGTAAAGCTGGAACAGGAACAACGGAGCGGCGTACTTCTTACGGTGGACGGTCAGGAGACTGCGAAACTGCTTCCGGGGGATTGTATTCATATCCGCAAGGCTCCCTATACGGCGGATCTGATTGCATCGGGAAGGGAAGCTTTTTATCGTGCCCTGAAGAGTAAGCTTAACTGGGCCGGAGGTCCCGCGCAGGGCTCGCAGGGTGAGAAGCTCTACCGGGATCCGGATGAGTCGAAATTCCCCTCCGGAGAGACGCATGATTGAAGAGCTTACGGTTAAAAACTTTGCCCTTATCGATAGTCTCTCCCTCTCCTTTCAGGGCGCTTTCAATGTATTGACCGGAGAAACAGGAGCCGGGAAGTCGATTATTGTCGGGGCTTTGAGTTTTCTGCTGGGAGGCAAGGCGGATATTGATGTGATCCGTACCGGAAGCGAGGAAGCCTCGGTTTCGGCGCTTGTGTCTGTAGATCCCGGGAATACCGAAGCCGCCGGGTGGCTGAAAAGCCGGGATATTGAAACCGAGGATGGGCGTCTGATTATCAGGCGGAATATTAAATCTTCGGGCAGGAATTCCATATTCATCCAAAGTACGCCGGTAACGAGGACGGATCTGGCGGAATTCATGAGTTTTCTCTTTGACCTTCACGGTCAGCATAGCCATGAATCCCTCCTGAAAAAGGAAACGCACCGCCGTTACCTGGATCGTTTTGCGTCTCTGGACGAGGCGGTCCGGGACTTCGGCCGGGTTTTTACCACTCTGGCGGAGAAGAAACGGATTCTTGAAGCTTCCCTGAGTTCGGAAAAGGAGCGGGAGAATCGCATTGAAATTCTCAGCTTTGCCGCGGAAGAGATAGGCAAGGCTGCGGTAAAGCCGGGGGAGATTGCGGAACTGGAAACGGAAGCCCGCCGGCTCGGAGATTTTGAAAAACTTGCAGGTTTTGTGAATTCGGGGGCGGCAGTCCTCTTTGATGAAGAGCTTTCCGTATTGGTTCTGGCACGGAAGGCGCGGAATGCCCTGGATAATGCCTCCGCCATTGATGAGAACCTTCAGGGTATTCAAAAGCGTATTGAGGCGCTCTACTACGAGGCTGAGGACATTAGTGCGGAGTTCCGTTCCTACCGGGACGGCCTCCGTTACGATCCGAAACGCCTGGAAGAAGCGGAAGAGAGGCTTACCCTGCTTTTCCGCTTAAAGAAGAAATACGCCCAGGGAAATGCCGCGGCTATTTCCTCAGGCTCCGCGGAAGAGGCGATCCTGGCCTACAGGGAAGACGCTCTGGCGGAAATTGAAGAGCTTTCCAATGCGGCGGAAAACCGGGATAAGCTGAAGGCCGAAATAAGCGCGCTTGAAAAGGATATTGTTTCCGGAGCCGCCGCCATCAGTTCCAAACGGAGCGCCGCCGCCGTATCCCTGAGCGAAGGTATCACCGCAATCCTCAGACGCCTGGGTATGCCCAATGCCCGTTTTGTCTCCGCGGTTCAGAAACGGCGGCGGGAAGGGGATTCGGGAGGGCTTGTGTACGGCCCCTGGGGCGCCGATGAGGTTGAATTCCTTATCTCGGCCAATGCGGGAGAACCGCTCAAGGATCTTTCCCGGATTGCGTCGGGGGGCGAGTTGTCCCGTGTCATGCTGGCCGTAAAAACGGTGCTTGCCGCTTCGGACAACCTTGAAACCCTGGTTTTTGACGAGATCGATACAGGCATCGGGGGAGAAGTGGCCCTTGCGGTGGGTGAATATATGGCAAAAATCGGCGAAATCAAGCAGATCTTTTGCGTTACCCATCTTGCTTCCATTGCTGTCCGTGCCGATAATCATCTAAAGGTGGAGAAGAAAACCGGAGGCGGGAGAACCTTTACCGGTGTGAGTGAACTTGGAAAGGAAGAACGACGTGTGGAAATCGCCAGGATGCTGGCGGGAGACGCCGGGGAAGCGGCCCTTGCCCATGCGGATGATTTAATTCTAAAATATTCACAATCTTAAGCTGCGGAGAGGGTAATGGCGAAAATTTCCGAAGAGGAACGTCATAAGTATTTTGAAAAGGTAAGCGGCTATCGCCAGACTGCCAAAACTATCCTCAAAAGGGAACAGAATGTTCTCATGGTCATCAAACAAGATCCCGCCACAGCGGCTTTCAAACGCCTTACCCTGGTAGACGATATGCTCAACCTGGCTTCCAACTATATAACTATTTCCGCCGTATCCCAGTCGGTTTTGAAGGTCAAAAACGAAGACGCCCTGAATGACGGGCGCAAGTCTCTCTATAAAAGCGTTATCTACCTTGAAGAGATCGTGAGTAACCTGGTTGACGCTCCTTTCGCCGATTATGAGGAAAAACTTGCCGGCATTGAGACGGTTGATGCCAGGCGGCGTTACGATCTTGTCCGCAAGACGGGTCTTGCGATCCAGCTTCTGGAAAATGCCTATGGGGACAATACCAAATGGAAATGGTCCTTTGTGGAACTGGAAGGCCGTTTTGCAGCGGCGGCAAAGAACATCATCGATCTTAAAACCGCGGTAGCCAACACCGACCCCCGTTCCCCGGCCTATGAACCGACCATGTATCACCTCATCCTGGTTAAGAAGCTCCTCATGCAGGCTGCGGACCGCTACCGGGAAAAGTATGAACTTTCCACGAGCCGGATCGATGATTTCAAGATGGGGATTCACTTCCTCAATGCCCTGCGGCGGCTCCATATTCTTTTGGGAGAGCCCAATGACGCTGAAACAGTAAAGAAAAAGTTTGATATCTGGAAAAGCAAGCTGGAAACAGACATAAAAAAAACAGAAGAGCTTGCAATGAAAAAGATATAGTATGTGTCCTTTAAGGTCACGGAGGCGGCTTGTGCATGGAAGATTCTGAACAACCGCAAAACACAAAGCCGGATCTGTCCCTCAAAAATTTCCGTTTTCTTATTCCCTATCTGTACCCGTACCGCTGGCGTTATCTTTGGGGCTTTGTATGTCTTATTGCCGTTGACAGCGCCCAGATCCTCATCCCCCAGTTTACCGCCAGGGCAATAAATCTTGTGGCCCGGGAAGGGGAGGGCGCCGTCCGGAGTCAAATACTGTTCCTCTGTCTGGGCATGGTTGCCGCCATGGCGGTGATAAGTACGGGCCGTTTCCTCTGGCGCTACTTTATCCACGGCGCTTCCAGGAGAATCGAAACGGAACTGCGGGGGAATCTTTTTAGCCATCTCCTTTCCCTTTCCTATGACTTTTATCAGAGGAGCAAGATTGGGGATCTCATGGCCCGTTCCACCAATGACATCAATGGTATCCGTGAGGCCATAGGCTGGGGTCTTGTGATGCTGGTTGACGGGACGGTGATGGTTCTGGGTATCCTTGTGGTGATCTTCATACAGGACGCCAAAACCGCCGCCTTTGCCCTTATTCCCCTGCCGCCTATTACTCTGCTGATTCTGCTTTTCGGCAATGCCGTGGGATCGCGTTTCCGCCGTGCGCAGGAAACCTATTCCCGCATGAGCGAGACGGTACAGGAAACTTTTTCCGGAGTGCGGGTGATAAAGTCTTTTGTCAAGGAATGGTGGTTCGGGAAGAAATTTGCCGCGGCCAATGACGACTACCGGGACGCCAACATGGAACTGGTAAAGATCTACGGAATCTTTTTTCCCCTTATCACGTTCCTTTCCGGCATCACTTCCCTCATCGTAATTCTTGTGGGCGGCATGCGGGTAGTGGAAGGCAGCTTAAGCCCGGGCGCGCTGGTGGCGCTTTTCAGTTATTTTCAGATGCTTGTCTGGCCTCTCATGGGCGCGGGATTCATGGTGAATGTCATACAGCGGGGCGCCTCCTCCCTCGGCAGGGTGAAGGAGATTCTCGATACGAGGCCCTCTATCGAGTCTCTCAAGTCTCCGCAAAGAAACTTTCAAAAGACCGGCTCCGTATTCACGCCGTCCTTGCGGCGAAATTCGGCCGAAGAGGAAGCGCGGCTTCCCGCGCCTCCATTGCTTGAAATACGGAATCTCACACTGGCCTATACCCCTGAGGGAGGGAAAAACGTCCTTTCCGCGGTGAATCTGCGGCTTGAAGCAGGAGAGATGCTGGGCATTCTGGGCCGGACGGGCTCGGGGAAGTCGAGCTTTATAAAGGCGCTCCCCCGGATGATTGATCCCCCTGCCGGCATGGTGTTTCTCAAGGGCCTCGATGTCCGGGACTGGGATCTGGGAGAATTGCGGGCCTGTTTTGCCCTGGCTCCCCAGGATAGTTTTCTCTTTTCCGACAGCATAAAAAATAATATCAGTTACGGTCTTGACGGTCAGGGAGAAGAAGCGGATTTTGCCAAGGCTGCCGGTTTTGCGGCTCTGAACAGGGATCTGGAGGCCTTTTCTTCAGGCTGGGATACCCTTATCGGTGAACGGGGACTTTCCCTTTCCGGCGGCCAGAAGCAGCGGGTAGCCATTGCCCGCGCCTTCATCACTGCTCCGGAGATCCTGATCCTTGATGACGCCCTTTCCGCGGTGGATACCGAAACCGAACAGCGGATCCTTTCGGCGCTGAATGCGGAACGGGAAGAGCGCAAGAGGCAGGGCAGGGCTTTAACGGTGATCATCGTGAGCCACCGGGTTTCCACTCTTTCCCGGGCGGACAAGGTGGCTGTTTTTGAAAACGGTTCCTTAAGCGAATACGGCAGCCCGGGGGAACTTCAGGATTCAGGCGGCTTTTTCAGCCGGACAGCGGCCTTACAACGCCTTGGAGATTCGGCCGGGCATGAGGGAGCAGCTGAAGCTTCCTCCCGCAGCGAAAGACACGGGAGCAAAAATGGCTGATTATTTTGAAGTTGAACAGGTTGTCCGGGATTACGACAGCAGAATTACTGTAAGGATCCTTTCATACCTTAAACCCTACAAAAACCTTGTTGTGCTGATGATCTGCGCCCTGGCGGTTTCGACCATGGGTGAACTTTTTGTCCCGGTGATGCAGCAGCGGCTTACCGACAATGCAATCATGGCCCGTTTTATCGTAATAGATCCTAAGGCGGCGGAAGGTTTGAGCCGGGCGGCGGCCGCGGAGAGGGAAAAATTGATGAGCCTGGATGGGGGAATCGAAGC
>JAIRXN010000009.1 GCA_031268245.1 Treponema sp.
GGCGCTTGTGCCTCAGGAAGGGTTACTGCGGCAGGATAATGGCGTTCACCTTTATTCCCTTTTCCTCTACCGCCTTGTCCACCATTTCCTTTGAAACCTGTCCCCTCTGCCGGGGATGGGGAGGGGCGTCTCCTATGAGAATCATGATCCGTTCCTCCGCCTCCCACTGGAATTTTCTTGTTCCTTCATAGAGGGCCTCGTAGATCGCCTCGGGAATGTCCCGGCCGCCTCCCACCCGGATGCGGTTGAGCTGCTGCTGGAATGCGCCGAAGTCGCCGGTAAAGGGCACGGTACGGGTCAGGTATTCTTCGTAGTAATCCCTGTAAAGCACCATGCCGATCCTGAAAGACTTGAAGCCGGAGACGATACTTTCCATCATGGGGATGAGCATACTCCGTACCGCATCGATGTCGTTTTTCATACTGCCTGTGGTATCGAGGCAGAGTACGATGTCCACGTCTTTTCCCCGGGCTTTTTCCAGCACGGCCTTGATCTTGTCAACGAGATCTTCCGTACCTGTGGAATAGACCAGATCCCCCTGGCCGCTTTTTGCTATCTCTTCGTAAGCCTTTACCGTATCCGCCATGTAGTTGCTCTCGGGCGGGCCTTCCAGGGGTTCCTGGCCTACCCTCAGTATGTACGGATTATCCTGAAAAGATCCCCGGTAATCCCCATAAGGCAGGGCAAAGGCCCGGATATTGAAGTATGTGCCGTCCACGACATATACTTCCCCGTGACGGCCGCCTTCGTAGCCATAATAGAGAATATATGGAATGTAGAGATGGAAAGCCTGGCCCAGTTCCGCATGATTTTCCGGGCTGGAGTCGATGATAGACCAGATACCGCTGTTCCGGGAGATTGGAAGGCCGTCAATAAGCCGTATCTCCTCCCCGTTTATCCCGTTCCATTCAGAACTCCGGTACGCATAGTTGTCTGAAACCATGGAAGGATCCCTGGTGGATTCCACGAGGAGAACCGAGTTGATCCCCGGCTTCTTGCGGATAAAGAGGTGAAATCCCCCATCCGCCCGCTGTTCTATCCTGAGATCATCAGGCCCTATGGAGAGTCCGTTGTCCGGCGCCTGAGCCCACAGCAGGGCGCCGCCCAGAGCCAAAAGGACGCATGAAACAATACGTTTATCCATTACCTTTATTATCGGTATAACAGGGCCTGTTTATAATGCGGACACAATTCTCACCAAACAGTACCTCTTTTTCCCCGCGCGGAGCAGGAGTTCCCCGCCGGCATTTATTCTATCGGGGCCGATGAGGGCGGCGGCATCGTTTATGGCAGCGAGTTCCCCGTCCGCTCCCGCAACAAAAGCCCCGCCCTGCTGAACCAGGCGGCGGCCTTCACTCTTACTGGGCGCAAGCCCCGCATCGGCAAAGAGATCAACTATATTGTAGCCTGACTCGAAACCAGAACGGGGCAGTTGAACGGAAGGCATGGCGCTTCTGTCGCCCCCGCCGCCGAAAGCGGCCCTGGCGCCTGCCATGGCCCTGTCCGCATCATCCCTGCCGTGGATAAGGGCGGTGAGTTCCCATGCGAGGCGTTCCTTTGCCTCGTTGGGATTTTTCCCCGGCGCGCAGAGGCTCTCGCACTCCTCCACGGGGAGGAAGGTAAACATCAAAAGGAAACGCCTCAGGTCGGCATCCTGCACATTCCGGTAATATTGGAAAAAATCATAGGGACTTGTCTTTGCGGAATCCAGAAAGAGGGCGCCTTTTTCGGTCTTGCCCATCTTCTTGCCGTCTGCGGTGGTAACCAGGGGGAAGGTAATACCGAAAACCTCATCTCCTTCGATGCGACGGATAAGATCTGCGCCCGCTACAATATTCCCCCACTGATCGTCTCCCCCAATCTGGAGCCGGCAGCCGTGGCGCCGGTAGAGCTGAAGAAAATCGTAACTCTGGAGAAGCTGGTAATTGAATTCGATAAAGGAAAGCCCTGTCTCAAGGCGCCGTTTGTAGGACTCAAAACTCAGCATGTGATTCACCGAAAAGTGGCTGCCGATTTCCCTGAGGAAGTCGATGTAGTTAAGGCCGGCAAGCCAGTCCTTGTTGTTCACCGTTATCGCGTTCTTCCCGTCAAAACCGACAAAACGGTCAAGCTGCGCCCTGATGCGTGCCGTGTTGGTCTCAAGTTCATCGTAACTCAGCATCTTCCTCATCTCGGTTTTCCCGGAAGGGTCTCCGATACGGGCCGTGCCGCCCCCAATCAGGGCTATACCCCTGTGCCCCGCTTCCAGAAGATGGCGGAAGGCAAAATAGGGTACCATGTGGCCGATGTGGAGGCTGCCCCCGGTGGGATCGGTGCCTTCATAAAAAGTGACGCTTTCACCGTCCATCACGCGGGAGAGGCCCTCAATATCGGTGCATTGCTGCAAGAAGCCGCGGGTCTTGAGGTTTTCCAGTGCAGGGTTCATGTTCTTCTCCGCTAACCTAAGTTTTGGGACAAGCGCAAGTATAGCAAATTGTACCGGGAATGTGTATAGAGACCGTATTTTCCCGGCAATTATATTGAAGCATCTTTCATTTTGTGCTTATAATTCCATAAATTGACTCCAGGAAACGAAAAAGATCCCTGGAATTTGTCATGCGTCTTGAGGTTGTTCCGGAGGAATCTGTATGAAACTAAGGTATCGTTTATCTATCATTGTTATTATGATCCTGGCAGCGGCAGTGGGGCTTATATCCTTCATTCTGCTCACCCGCGCTTCCTCGACACAGATGGCTACCGCCCTGGAAAGCCAGGAGCGGCTGGCCGCCGAACAGGCCAGGGTTATCCAGATGAGGTACGAAGGCTATCTGCGGATAGTGGATACCCTGGCGGAGGCTATGGCGGATTACGAAACAGCCGAGCCGGGCAGTCAGCGCACCCGTTTTGATCAGTTCTTGCATTCCATTGTCAGTTCGGAAGACCGGATAGTGGGTATGTTCGCGGTCTTTAAGCCTGATACTATAGACCGGGGGATGGACGCCGCCTTTGCCGGAACCCCGGGCAGCACTGAAACCGGCCAGTGGGCGCCTTGGTATACCCAGCAGACGGGCCGAATCGAACACCTGGTATACAACGATATAGCGGGGCAGATGGCGGTCATAAACGGCCCTAACGCGCGGAAGGAGGGTATAAGCGATCCGTCCCTCCAGTTTGCGGCAGGCAGAGACTCCTATATTGTTATGGTCAGCGCGCCGGTCATTAACCGCCGGACGGACGAAGTGGTAGGACGGGTATGCATGAACGTGGATACGGCGTACCTCCAGCCCGTAGTGGACGACACCATAAAGAACCACCCGGACATTACCACCATGACGGTGTATTCCAGTAATAGTATGGTCATTGCCAGCGGCGTACCCGATCAGATCGGAAAACTTCTCGCGGATGCCCAAAGTTCCCTGTACAGCGCGCATACGACCGCTGTTCGGGATGCGGTGCTGCGGGGAGAAAAATACCGGCTGGCAGAGTATTCACAGGCCCTCGAGACGGAACTGGAACTCATCATCTACCCCTTTACCATCGGCGAAACCGGGATAAGCTGGGCCCTGATGCTGGGGACAGGCAAGGATCTCATCCTGGAAGAAGTCGGAGCCATGACGGTCTTTACCGTCATTCTGGCGGTTGCGGCGAGTATCCTGGCGGCGGTGATCGTCTTCTTTGTTTCAGGCAGCATTGCCAAGCCCATTGTCAATGTGGCCCTCACCCTCAAGGATATATCCGAAGGCGAAGGGGATCTAACAAAGACCGTCAACATCCATTCAAAGGACGAGATCGGCGACCTAGCCCGGTACTTTAATGCGACTCTGGAGAAGATCAAGTTTCTAATCATTACGATCAAGAAGCAGTCGGTAGTGCTTTTCGACATAGGGAACGAGCTTGCCAGCAACATGACCGAAACCGCCGCGGCCATCAACGAGATCACCGCCAACATCCAGAGCATCAAGGGCAGGGTGATAAACCAGAGCGCTTCGGTAACCGAAACCAACGCGACCATGGAGCAGATCACCGTCAATATCGATAAACTCTCGAATCATGTGGAACACCAGAGCGGCAGCGTGTCCCAGTCGTCGTCCGCTATTGAGGAGATGCTCGCCAATATCCAGTCCGTTACCCAAACACTGATCAAGAATGCCGTGAACGTCAAGGATCTGACAGAGGCATCCGAAGTAGGACGCACGGGCCTGCAGGAAGTGGCTGCGGACATACAAGGGATCGCCCGGGAATCCGAAGGGCTCCTGGAAATCAATGCGGTGATGGAAAATATTGCCAGCCAGACAAATCTATTATCCATGAATGCGGCCATAGAGGCGGCCCACGCCGGGGAAGCGGGGAAGGGCTTTGCGGTGGTGGCCGACGAAATACGGAAACTGGCGGAAAATTCCGGGGAACAGTCCAAGACCATTTCCGCGGTACTCAAAAAAATCAAGGACTCCATCGACAAGATAACCAAGTCCACCGACAGCGTACTCAACAAGTTTGAGGCTATAGACAACGGGGTCAAGACCGTTTCGGATCAGGAAGAGAACATCCGCAATGCGATGGAGGAACAGGGCGCGGGGAGCAAGCAGATACTGGAGGCCATCAGCCAGTTAAACGAAGTAACCCAGATGGTCAAGGGGAGTTCCGAGGAGATGCTGGAGGGGAGTAAACAGGTTATCCAGGAGAGCGAGAACCTGGAAATGGCGACCCAGGAAATAAGCAACGGGATGAACGAGATGGC
>JAIRXN010000048.1 GCA_031268245.1 Treponema sp.
GAAACAGGATACCTGGTTTTTGAGCGAGCCGGGGGCAGGGATCTCTCTTTTGCGGAAAATCCTCCGGCTGTGGATATAGGCCTCTTTTTCAGGAAATTAAAAGCCGCAGAAGAGTTTCAGGATCTCTGTCTTTTTCATCTCCGTTCCGGAAATGAGTACCTGGGTTTTGTCCTTTACGAGGCGCCCGATCAGGTGTATCCCCAGATGTCCAGCGGAGTTGTCTTTATTGCCAATACGGTAAAACGGCTCCGCTCTCTGGATGATGAAAAGGAACGTTCCCGCAAGCTTGAACAGGAAGTGTCCTACCGCACGAAGGATCTTCTTGAGGCAAACCGGAAACTCAAGGAAGAGGCGGAACGCCGTATCGCGGTAGAGGCGGAGGTTCTCAGGATCAGCGACCTTGAACGGCGGCGTTTCAGCGCCGACCTCCATGACGACATCTGTCAGCGGCTGGCCGGAATTTCCATGTTCTGCAAGAGCCTTGCCGCTCAGGATGCGCCGGCGGTTTTTCTGCCTGAACTCTCGGAACTTATTGATGAAACCCTGATCCGCACACGCCGTTATGCCCACGATTCTTTTCCCATGGATCTGGACGCCTTCGGGCTTCGGGAGGCCGTTGCGGGGCTCTGCGACAGCGTCAGCCGGGAGGGAGGGCTGCGCTGCAGCCTTTCATGGGAGGCGCCCGATCCTCTCCCCCTGAACCGCAACCAGGAGATTAACATCTACCGGATCATCCAGGAGGCTCTGCAGAATGTGCTGAAACATTCGGGAGCGGAACTTGTCCGGGTAAAGCTCTTCGCCGAAGGTTCTCTTCTGCTTCTCCAGGTGAAGGACAACGGCAAAGGAATGGGCAAAGGGCAAAGGCGCGGCCGGGAAGGGCTGGGGCTCCGTTCAATGGAATACAGAGCCCACCAACTGGGAGCCGAATACCGTCTCCGTTCCCGGAAGGGTTCTACGACGGTGGAAATTACCACGCCCCTTGAACTTATGTTTGCCAAGCCTAAAAACTGAATATACTCGTGAACTTGTTCCAAATTAATAGGGAAAACTCCTGATACCTTCCCGTCAAAGCCCATGATAGAATAACGCTCAGGTGTCTTGTGTTACTCATAAGATGCCGGAAATTATTTTACATGGAGGAAACTATGAAGAAAATCATTGTCGTGTTGATGCTCCTCTGTCTTGCCGCACTGGCCTTTTCAGGCGGTAGAAACGATCAGAGGGCGGCTTCGAGCGATCCCAATTATCCGGTTGAAATTTCGGTATTCACCCAGGCCCAGCGGCAGCAGCCCCCGGCGGACAACAAATTTTTCAGGATAATGAAGGAAAAGCTCAATGTTACCATCAAATGGGACATTCTGGTCGGCGACCGGGATCAGAAACGGGGCGTCATGATCGCTTCCGGCGATTATCCGGATATCATTGAACTTAATGAAACGGCCTTTATCGATGCGGGCGCCATGATTCCTCTTGAAGACCTCATAGTGAAGGAAGCCCCCAATGTCGAATGGCATCTCAAGGATTCCGGCAACTGGGAAAAGGCTAAATGGCCTGCCGACGGCCACATCTACTATCTGATCAACTACGGTATCGTTCACGGTCAGTATCAGCAGCCGGATTACCAAGATTCGGCACTCTGGGTGCAGAAGGAAGTCCTCAAGGAAGCCGGCTATCCAAAGATTACCACCATGGATGAGTATTTCGATCTTCTTATCGACTACGCGAAGAAACATCCCACCATTGACGGAGCGGCAACCATTCCCTTCACTATCCTTACCTACGATTGGCATGCCTTCTGTCTCTGGAATCCTCCGAACTTTTTGGCAGGTTACCCCAACGAAGGGAACGGCACGGTTGATCCCAAAACCTACAAGTATGAAAACTTCTTTACCCAGGATCTTTCCAAACGCTGGTACAAGAAACTCAACGAACTCAATGCCCAGGGTTATATCGACAGGACGGCTTTCGTAGATAACTACGATCAGTATCTGGCAAAACTCTCTTCCGGCCGGGTGCTCGGCATGCATGACCAGTACTGGCAGTTCAACCAGGCCGATTATGCCCTGCGGGATACGGGACGTTACAATCGCAGCTTTGCGGGTCTGCCCATTGTGTTCGACAGGAGCATCAAGCCCCGCTACCGGAACCTCCCCATTCCCAACCTGGGACGCGGCGGCGGCATCAGCGTCAAGGCGAAAGATCCTGCCCGGATCATGCGCTTTATCAATGCGTACATGAGTGAAGAATTCCAGCGCACCGCAAGCTGGGGCATCGAAGGCCAGGACTGGCAGTACGATTCAAGCAGGAAGCCCTACAGGACTCCGGAGCAGCGGGCCAACTGGCAGAACGATGCATGGCAGGTTGCCAACACCAATCTTCTGATGCGGGATGTGTTCCCCAAATGGGAAGGTTCCTTCAAAGACGGGTATCCCACCGACCTTTCCTGGTACTATCCCGAAAGGGAAGCGATGCTGAAGCCCGAAGACAAGGAACTCTTTGCCGCGTATGGCGTAACCAGCACCAACGAACTGATGGACAAGGATCCTGCGCCCAACACGTTGTGGTTCCCCACCTGGAGCATGCCCAATCCTCCCGATGGATCGGAAGCCCAGATGGCCATGGCGAAGGCCACCGAGACCATGAAGAAGATGCTGCCTCAGGTGATCACCTGCGCGCCCGCCCAGTTTGAAACCCAATGGGCCGCGTATGTGAACCAGTTGAGGGCCGATGGCATTGGCCAGTACGAGACCTATATGCAGGGTCAGCTCAACCAGCGGATCAAGGACTGGGGCGGTAACTAAACCTGGCAAAAGGGGTGTAGACATGACGAAAGCTGAAGAGAAACAGATGCGCGGGGAGAAGACTTTTTTCCGGAAACTGGTTCTCCAAAGACAGCTTATCTTCATGTCTCTGCCCCTTATCCTTTACGTCATTCTCTTTTCTTACATTCCCCTCTGGGGCTGGACAATGGCGTTCCAGAATTTCAGACCTGCCCGGACCTTCTTCAAACAGGAATGGGCAGGCTTCCGCTGGTTCATCTTCCTTTTCCGGGATCAGGTGTTCCTGCGGACCATCCGTAACTCGGTGTGCATGAGCCTTATCAACATGACACTGGGTTATGTTACGGCTATCTCCTTTGCCCTGCTCCTCAACGAACTAAGAAAGGTATTATTCAAACGGGTTATTCAGACCATCTCGTACCTTCCCCACTTTCTCTCCTGGGTCATTGTAACGGGCCTCGTATCCAATATGTTATCCCCGGATTCGGGGGCAATCAACGAACTCCTCATGGCTCTGCACCTTATCAGGGAACCGCTGCTATGGCTGGGCATTCCCAGATACTTCTGGGGAATTGTGGGCGCCACCTATGTATGGAAGGAGGTGGGCTGGAATACGATTATATACCTGGCGGCCATTGTGGGTATCGATCCTACCCTTTACGAAGCCGCCGAGATCGACGGCTGTAACCGTTACCACAAGATGTGGCATATCACCCTGCCGGGAATAAAGCCTACCATCATCATCATGATGATTATGAGCATCGGCAATATTATGAACGCCGGTTTTGAACTCCAGTACCTCCTGCGGAACGGGCTTATCCAGGATGTGTCAGACACCATTGATGTCTTTGTACTGGTCTTCGGTTTCCGCAACAACAACTTCTCCCTGGCCACCGCCGCGGGGATGTTCAAGAATCTGGTCAATGTTACCCTGATTTTTATTGCCAACTGGATCGCGCGGCGGGCCGGAGAGGAGAGGCTGATATAATGAAAGTCAGGACATTATCCAAAATAGAAAATACTGTTTTTCAAACCATAAATACCCTTGTTATGGTTTTGATTATCGTATGTACCCTCTATCCTTTCTGGAACACCATTGTGGTTTCCCTGAATCAGGCAACCGATACCCTCCGGGGCGGCATTACATTCTGGCCCCGTAAATTTTCACTACAAAATTACAAGATTGTTTTTGCCACAGGTACTATTTACAACGCATTCTTTATTTCCGTAGCACGGACGGTGATAAACACTGTCGTAAATGTATTTTTTACATCAATGATAGCCTTTGCCCTCTCCCGCAGGGAATTTGTGCTCCGCAAACCCTTTACCATGGTACTTATTCTGTCAATGTACGTAAACGCGGGACTCATTCCGAATTATTTTCTTATGAGAAGCCTCCACCTTACCAACAGTTTTTTTGTGTACATTGTGCCGGGCATCGTTAATGCCTTTAACTTTGTGGTGATCCGCACCTACATGAAGAGCCTTCCTGAAAGCATCATCGAATCTGCCAAGATAGACGGCTGCGGTGATTTCCTGATCTTCATCCGTATCATTCTGCCCCTGTGCCTGCCGGTACTGGCGACAATCGCCCTCTTCGTGGCGGTGGACTCCTGGAACGCATGGTTTGATACCCTCATCTACAACTCAGGCGAGGCGAGGCTCCATACACTTCAGTACAAACTGATGGAGTACATCCAGTCCAGCCAGAGCCAGGCGAAGAGCGCAGGAGACGTAGGTTCCATGTCCATGCAGAGTACCGCCGGCATGGTAACCCCGGTGAGCATCCGCGCCGCGGTAACCGTTGTTGCCGCCCTTCCAATTCTCGTGGTTTACCCCTTCATGCAGCGCTACTTTGTGACCGGCCTCAATGTGGGCGGCGTAAAGGAATAGCCGCTTCTGCCTCAACGGCATTGAGAACATCCAAAAAACAACAAAAGTAGAGGAAGAAAAAGTTAAAAAAGGGCTGGATTTTGGGTACAGAGGTGATATACTGAGGGAAGATAGTGTGATACAGATGACGGATCAGGGGAATGTGAATAACAACGCCATACAATTACAGCATGAGGCATACCGGGACGGGTATATAGACAGCGGGAATACCGGTGAAACACGGCAGGCGGTATTGGCGCATACGCAGATGGCAGACCGCATGAGATCGGAAGTAACGCTTGATACGAGCGGAATCCTGGGACTTGAGCTGGCATTATAACGATTATGCCACGGAAACCGGGGACTGGAGCCTGTTCAACCTGTATACGGACAAAGTGTATGATTCCAGTGGAGACTTCTGGAAACTTACCGATGACGGGAAATTATTGTTTGATGGCAGAGCCACGGTCACCCATGCCGGAACAGGAAAAGAGCTTATATCGCTTACCGATTTGAACATGGACGATGACAGCGATTATACGACTTCACTGGCAAAACTTCTGGGGATTGGGAATGAGAAAGCCGCAGAAATAATAAATAATATGTGGAATACCGGCAGCGCCTCTATTCAGTTAGGAAACGCCGGGGCTGGATTAAATGCCAATGACTATATCAATGCACTAAGATATTCCCTGTCCAGCGGCCCCGTAAGTGATTTTGCACTTATGAACGGTAACGGGCAAATTGATTATTTGAAAAACAGAGTTATTGTGGGAAGTGCATATTTAGGTAAAGATAAAGGCGATGCCGCAAAAGATCTGCGTAATCTTCGGGATCAAATGATATTGGAAGAATTATTCAAGAAGGATACTATTCTATCCAGATTATTCACCAATAACGAATACGGTAACCGCAGGCAATTCATGAATGAAAATTTGAGAGATTTCATGAATTTG
>JAIRXN010000108.1 GCA_031268245.1 Treponema sp.
GAAGAGCGGGTGCGTCATAGAAAAGCTGCAGGAGCGGAGCATAGAGAAGAGTACGGCGCTTATCGTGATGTACTCAATAATCGCGGTCATGATAATGAACATGACGTATGCGGCGCGGCTGACGCCGGATATGTCCAGGTCAAGTTTAGAGCTCTACGGCGGGGAGGTTCATTGTGGTTTTTTCGCCGCTTTAGTCCTCTGCATCATTCTGTTTGTGCTGTTTAAGAGAATTGGAATTGCCTGCCCAAAATAGTTTTTATTCCCGGCGGGCCGCCGCCGGGCGCCTGTTTCGGCCTCCGGCCGGCCTCACGTAATCTATCGCTTCTTCCGTATCTCATCCAATATCCGCGTATTTTCCATGCGGATCATCAAATTTTAAGAAAAAATGCAATTTTTTTATTTTCATTGAAGCGCCTTGCATCTGAACACCCTAGTAAGGGTATACGGAGGTGCGTATGAAGACTTTTTCCTTCAGGCTCTTTGCGCTTGTTCTTTTGGGATTGATGTCTGTTTCCTGCAAACGTGAGGCGCAGGCTCTCTCCGGGGCGGAACGGGCGGAGACACGGGATGCCGGGATGACGGGTTTGGATGAGGTTCCGGCTGTCAGTCTGGAAGAGCTGGCGGAGACGGAACGAGCGGGAACCTGGCTGAGCGGTATGGGGCTTCTTGAATCTTCCATTCGGGAGGCGGCCGGAGATTTCGGCGGGGCGCTTATTGCCGCATACAGGGAGTTGGCTGTTGCCTACGGCCGGGGGCTTATAGAGGAAGACGCTTTGGCGGAGGGGCTTCGAAATGTGTTGGAAAACCCGGAATTCCGGAATGAGGGGAGAGAGGATGCTCTGAAAGCCGCCGAAGGGATCATGGAATTCCGGCGGGGAAATTGGGACGCGGCGGCGGAACGGCTTAAGCCTTTTACGGAGGCGGAAGATCCCGACAGTTTTGTCCGCTGGCTGCTTCTTGTGTGTGAGATTGAGGGCGGATTGAACAGTGAGGGCCGGAGGGCGGCCTATTCTTCCCTTCGTTCCCGTCATGGGTTTTTTCCGGAGTATTGGCGGCGGGGTATGGATTATTTTTCTTCTTCCGTTTCTATCGCCGCTTCTTATGCGGAAAACTGTATCAATCTGGCGCCGGGCGGGCCTTTTGCCTCCGGCTGCCGCCGTTTCCTGGCTGTTCAGGCGGGACTAAGCGAGGATGCCGGAGAGGCTTTGAAAACCAGGGCCGAGACGGAAACGCTGATACGCACAGCCATGGCAGGAGGCAATCCTCTTCTGCTTGCGGATCTTTTCCCGCTAATTGCTCTGCAGGATAACTCCTATACCTTCTCCGCCCTGGCGCTGCTTGATGAAGCGGCTTCCAGGCCGCTCTTCCGTGACTGGTTCAGTTCCGAAGCGGACAAGGCTCAGGGCAGGCTGGCCGAACGGCTTAAGTTTTTGTGCAGGAATCAGGGGAGGCTGTAGTGAAGACTGTGTTTTTATTTGTGGTTCCGTTTTTCCTGCTTTTTTCTCTCCTTTCCTGTACCGGGAAAATGAATGAAGCGGAATTGCTGGCCTATGTAAAGGCCGTGGAAGCTTACCGGGCCGGACATTTCCGGGAGGCGGCCGATGCGGCTTCGCTCATCGGGAATTTCGTACCGGTTCTCCTGCTCTGCGGGAAGGCGGAATACTTTTTGGGGAATACCGCCGCCTCGGAAAAATATTTCAACAGGGCAATGAGGGGCCGGAACGGGATGGGAGAAGCTGCATTGTATCTGGTGAGAGTGTACCGGGAAGAGGGCAGGGAAGCAGAAGCCCTGCGTCTTGCGGAAAAGATTCTTGAATCGGATCCCTCGAACACAGGAGCCCTGCGTCTTGCGGCTTCCCTGAGCCGGGACAGCGCCGCCGCAGTATCTCTGCTGGATAGGGCGGTTGAAGCCTCCGGGGAAACGGCGCTGGTGTATCTTGACCGGGCCAGGTTCCGCTGGACGGCAGGCAGGGCGGAAGAGGCACTGGAAGATCTGCGGAAGACAAGGATTCTGCTGCCGCAGGAGAGCGTCCTTGTAAAATCCGTAACGAATCTGGAAAGGGCTATCAGGCAGACATCCTATACGCGGGAGGCGTCAAAAGAATGAAGAAAAAGATACTTTTGGTTTTGGCTATGACGGTACTTCTTGTTTCCTGCGGAACCTCTCTCCCTTCATGGTACAGTATCCGGTCATGGCCCGGCAGTAATCATGTCAAGGGAAGGGTAAAACTGCGGGAAATTACCGTCGACAAAATTGCGGGAACGGCATCACTGGAGGAGGAGGCAAGGGAACTGGTTTTTATGTATCTACGGGAAGCAGGTTACTTTCCTGCCGGAGAGGGCGAGGATTATCTGGTGGATATGATACTCCGGGAAAGGGAGTATATCACAGGCTGGAAGACAAAGCGATCCATTGCGGCGGATCTGCGTTTCTGGCCCGGCAGTCTTTCTGCAGCTTCTCTTTCCACCGCGCCAACGCCCGTGTCCGCAAGCCGGGTAGTCTGTACCGGAGAAGAGAGTCTTTCTTCATCAAAGACACTGGGGAAAATAATCAGGCTTGCTGTCAGACGGGGAATCAGGGCCCTGGAGAAGAACAGATGAAGAAGAGAGAAGCTGTGCTGACGGGAATCCTCTTCGGCTTTAGTCTGGCATCCGTTTATACGGAATCCTTGAGTTTTTCCGATGCGGCGGACATGGCCGCCGAAAATTCGGCGGAGATCCGTTATGAGAAAACGCTGCTTTCCATCCGCCGGGGAGCATGGATGCTGGGCTTGAGGGCCTACTTTCCGTCTCTCGGCATTACCGCTTCGGAGGATGACAGGCTGCAGGAGATAGATGCGGACAGCTTTCTTAAAAATTACGGGCTTACTGTTGAACAGTTAATCTTTGACGGAGGAAAACTGGCTGTGGAAAGACGGCTTGAAAGAATGGATATTTCCCTTTCCGAAGCGAAGCTGCAAATCCTGAGATCGGAAACAGGCTATGAGGCTGTAAGTGCCTACCGAAACCTTTTGAGTTCCCGGCAAATTCTGGAGATTCAGGAATCTTCCCTCAATTCGCTTTCCGAACAGCGGAGAATTCTTGCACGGGAACTGGAATTGGGATTGGCGCTGCCTGCGGATCTTGCCGATGCCGATCTCAAGGTGGGGGAGGCCCGCCTGCTTGTCATGTCCCACAGTATAGAACTAAAGGAAGCAGAGGAACAATTTGCGGAAGTTCTGGCCCTGGATGAGATCCCGGAGTTGATCGAGACGGTGGATACTGAAAGAAAGGCTGTTCCCCTCTCAAGGGAAAAGGTAAAGGCTCTGGCGGAAAACCGGAGTCCGGCTCTGGCTGAGGCCCGGCTCAGCATTGCCAGGCGGGAAGGGGAACTGAAGTATGCGGATCGTTCATGGATACCAACGGTGAAGCTTTCGGGAAATTTCGGCCTTGCGGGACGGAGGTATCCGCTCAGCAGATACAACTGGTCTGTCGGTCTCAGTCTTGATTTTTCAGGTCCTCTTCTGCACAACACTACTTCTGCATCCTTTGGCCGGGAACCGCCTTACGACAGGACAGGAAGATTGCAGAATTCATTTACCCCGCTGCCTGATCCGGCCGGGGCCCTGGGGCGTTCCCAGGCCGCGGCTCTTCTCTTTGAGGAACGCAGTAACTATGAAAGATCCCTCAAACAAACGGGAAAGAATGCCGTCCAGCAGCTTGAAAAGTACGGTCTCCTTGAGGATAAACGGCTTCTGGCTGCGGAGACCGTAGAGTTGGCGGAAGAAAAATACCGTCTTGCATTCCTCCGGATGGAACTGGGGCAAATAACAAGGACAGAACTCATGGAAACGGAGATTGAACTTTCCCGGAAGAAGGTCGAGGCAGTCCAGGCGGCGGCGGCACTGCTGGAGGCAGAACAGGAACTGGAAAAGATGATGGATCTTCCGCCGGGGAGTCTTAAGTCTCTTGACTGACCGGCTTGAACGAGAGGAAGGAGAAACATGATGCGGAAACATGCCGATAGAGCCTCTTTCAAAACTTCAGTTTTGAAAGAGCAGCCTCTAAAAAATGCAGTTTTGCAGCCCGTAGGGCGAAAAACTGCAAGAGCTTTTGCAAAACTAACCGAGTTTTGCAAGAAGCTCAAAATTGGGGAATTAGCTCAGTTGGTAGAGCGATAGGTTCGCAATCTATAGGCCAGGGGTTCGAATCCCCTATTCTCCATTGAAACCCTAAATGGGCAGCCCGCAAGCATTGAGCCGGAAAATGAACACGGAGAAATTTACCGAAGCCGGCTTTGTAATATAAGGAATTACGGTTTCAAAATTCGCCGACTGTGCCAATTTCTTTATCTTGCCGTACAGATAGTTGTTTAAAACGGCTATTATAACGATCAGAAAAAAACAGCAGGGAAACCGGTAAGCTGCGGATCCCGTTCACCCGTTCCGGCTATTTGACACAAAGCCCCCATACATTCTAAAATGGCTGAGCTTGTTACAAAACACTTAAAAGGAGCGTTTGAAATGAAAAAGGTACTCATGATCGCAGTCCTCTGCGTTGTAGTTCTGCCTCTCGTATTTGCGGGGGGCGGGAAGGATTCAGGCACTGCGGATGCCCCCTCAGGCGGGGCAAAACAGATCCGGATTGGAATTTCAAAGATCGTGGCCCATCCGGCCCTTGATGCATGCGAACAGGGGATTCAGGATCAGCTTAAGATCCGGGGTTTCAATGCTGCATTTGACCTGCAGAGTGCCAATGGCGATCCCAGCACTGCTGCCCAGATTGCCAGCAAATTCAAGAATGACAGGGTGGATGTTGCCATCGGCATAGCTACCCCTACCGCCGTGGCTCTGGCAAACGCCATCAAGGACATTCCGGTGGTATTCTGCGCGGTTACCGATCCTGTTGAAGCGGGTCTTGTGTCCTCTCTCTCCCGCGGGGAAGGAAATGTAAGCGGCATGAGCGACGCTATTCCCACTGCGGATCATATCGCCCTGTTCAGGGAGATTGCAGGCGTCAAAACCCTTGGGTATATCTATACCGGCTCTGAGGCTAACTCGATTAGCGCCCTGGAACTGGTCAAAGAAGCCTGCAGCGGACAAGGCATTTCCCTTGTGGAACAGTCAATCAATACCTCCGCAGATATTCGCCAGGCCGCACAGGCCATTGTGGGCCGTGTTGACGGGATCTACATGACTACCGATAATACGGTCTTCTCCGCGGTTGCGGCGATTATTGATGTCTTCGGGACGGCCAAAAAGCCAATCTTTGCCGGGGATGTTACCGGTATCAGAGACGGCGGCTGCCTTATCGGTTCGGGCTTCAACTACTACAAGGCCGGCATTGCCACGGGCAATATCGTTGCGGACATTCTTGAAGGGAAGAAACCTGCCGACATTCCGGTAAAGTTCCTTACCGATCCTTCGGAGTCGGATCTCATGTTTGATCTTGACAACGCCAAGAATCTCGGCATCACCATTCCCCAGAAGTACCTTTCCCAGGCCAACCTGATTTTCGAAAACGGGAAACTTACGGAGAAATAGGCGTCAATGCGCGGTCCTTTTGGGCCGCGAGCGTAAGGAAATTGATTTACGGCGCCGCCAGGAGGCGGCTTGTGCATGATCGAAGGGATTTTAACCGAAGGCTTCATCTACGGCATCATGGTTCTGGGGGTATTCATCACCTTCAGAGTCCTCAACTTTGCCGACATGACCGTAGACGGCTCCTTCCCTCTGGGAGCCTGCATCATGGGTGTAATGCTCTCACGGGGGCTCTCTTCGCCTGCAGCCCTTGCCCTGGCCTTTGCCGGAGGCATGCTGGCGGGATTCGTTACGGCCCTTATTCACAACAAATTAAGGATACCGGATCTGCTCTCCGGTATCCTTACCATGACCATGCTCTATTCGATAAACCTCCGGGTGATGAGCAACCGGGCCAATCTTTCGCTGATCAGGATTCCGACTCTTTTTTCAAAGATAAACAGCTGGGCCCGGAGTTTTACCATCCATCCCGAATGGGCCATCGTGATCTTCTGTTTTATTACCATTGTGTTTATCAAAATTATTCTCGACGTTTTCTTTCATACCGACTTCGGTCTCTCTCTGGGCGCGCTGGGAGCAAACCCCCAGCTTATCATCAGCCAGGGAATGAATCCCGAAGTGATTAAAACCGCGGGTATCTGCCTTGCCAACGGCCTTGTGGGGATCTCCGGGGCCTATGCCGCCATGTACCAGGGTTTTTCGGACATCAACTTTGGAAGCGGCATGATCGTCTCGGGCCTTGCCTCGCTCATGATAGGAGAATTCCTTATCCGTTCAAACAGGATCGGCCTTCTTACCCTCCGTGTGATCCTCGGTTCCATTCTCTACCGCGGCCTCATGTTTTTTGCCCGCAACTACGGCTACCACATTCACATGACCGCCAACGATCTAAAGCTTATCACCGGACTTCTTATAATTCTGTGCATCATCGTATCCCGCATGGGTTTCCGTTCCGGCTACCGTCCGCGAAAGGAACGAAGGGAGAAGCCATGATCAGGGTTGAAAATATCAGCGTAGTGTTTTCTCCGGGAACTCCCGATGAAAACCTTGCCTTAAAAAATATCAATCTTACCGTTAAGAATGGAGACTTTATCACGATCATCGGCTCCAACGGCGCCGGGAAAAGTACACTCTACAACGCCATTGCGGGAACCGTCATTCCCTTTCAGGGGCGTATATTTCTGCGCACTGATAATACGGAAACCGACATAAGCCGTAAAGCCGAATTTGTACGCGCCCGCTATATCGGGAGGATCTTTCAGAATCCGCTGCTGGGAACAGCGGGAAAGATGACATTGGCGGACAACATGATGCTCTGCTACAGAAAAGGTTACAAGGGCCTAAAAATAAGCCTTAACAGGCAGATGAAGGAAACGTTCCGGGAACAGCTTTCCTGTCTCGGCATGGGCCTTGAAGACAGGCTCAACGATAATGTGGAACTCTTCTCCGGAGGGCAGAGGCAGGCGCTTACCCTGCTCATGACGGTTATGCCGAAGCCCAGCCTCCTTCTTCTCGATGAACATACGGCGGCACTTGATCCCCGGAATGCGGAGATCGTCATGAGTCTTACCAGCCGTTTTGCGGCGGAGTACAGCCTTACGGTGATGATGATCACACACAACATGAACCACGCGCTGGAAGCGGGTAACAGGCTTCTCATGATGGACGGAGGAGAGATCATCCTCGACATTGACGCCGAAGAAAAGGCAAAGCTGAGTACCAAAGATATTGTCCGGCGTTTTAAGGATATTAGAAAACAGGAACTTGCCAACGACGAAATGCTTCTAAGCGATAAGAATTAAGGGGCGGCATAGTGTGCCGGGCTTGTCAAAAGCTCAGGTTTTCCGTTAAATCTAAAAGTGAGGTTTTTATGAGTATGAAGCAGCTGACGATCCTGACAAAGGCAAAGAGCAGATCCGTTTCCGCGGAAAATTTTTCGGGAGAAAAGGGCAAGGGCGGCATGGCTCTCGAGGGAACCGGCAGGAAATGCGCGCGGGATCTGGGGCAGGGCTGGAAGGTCTCCCCTTCGGTGAATATTGCCCCGGGTGAAGTTTTTACCATGGCCGGCATTGAAGGCCCGGGCGCCATTACCCATATATGGATGACCATTGCGGGAAACAAACGGCTTTCGATTTTGCGAATCTACTGGGACGAACAGGAGTATCCTTCGGTGGAAGTTCCCGTCGGGGATTTCTTTGCCGCGGCGTATCCGGGCTATGCCCAGGTCAACAGTCTTGCTGTCTGCGTGAATCCTTACAGCGGTTTTAACTCCTACTGGGAGATGCCATTCAAAAAACGCTGCAGGATCACCATGGAAAATCTCGACTCCAATCCCATGGTTCTCTACTATCAGCTTGACTATGAACTCCGTGAAGCTGCCGCCCCCTGCGCCTATTTCCATGCTTCATTCAGACGGGTAAATCCCCTGCCCTGCAGAGAAGTCCACACGATTCTTGACGGAGTCGAAGGCTGGGGCAGCTATGCCGGTACCTATATCGCATGGGGAGTGCACAGTAACGGCTGGTGGGGCGAAGGGGAGATCAAGTTCTACATGGACGGGGACAAAGACTGGCCCACAATCTGCGGCACCGGGACGGAAGACTACTTCTGCGGCTCCTATGACTTCGATGTAGAGGGGCGCTATGTTCCCTTCTCATCCCCCTACACGGGCATGCCCCAGGTGATCATTCCCGACGGCCTCTATAAATCCCAGCAGCGTTTCGGTATGTACCGCTGGCATATCACAGATCCTGTCCGATTTGAAAAAGATTTGAAGGTAACGATACAGGCCCTCGGCTGGTTCAGCGACGATAAAGCCGACGAGCGCCGTTACCTTCCTCTGAGGGATGACATTGCTTCCGTTGCCTATTGGTACCAGACACTGCCTTCAAAACCCTTCAAGGCCCTTCCCGGCCGGGATGATTTGACTATTAACTAAAGGCCGTTCTAAAGGAGCGCTGATTGCGAACCTTCGGTTCGATTCGAATGCGAATAAATCAGCGCTCCTTTTGCGGAGCGGAAAGAACTCAACCCTTGATCCCCGACATGGCAATCCCCTGGGTGATCTGCCTCTCAAAGATAAAGAACACGATGATCGCCGGGATGGAGGCCACCATGTTGGCGGTAGAGGGTACCACATAGTCGGCGGTGTAGGTGTTCATCAGGGTGGGAATGCCCACAGGCAGGGTAAACATTTGTACGCTCATGGCGCAGAGCAGGGGCCAGAGGTAGTTGTTCCAGCTTCCGATAAAGGCAAAGATGCTCACCGTTACCAGTACTGTTCTGGAAAGGGGAAGCACGATCCGGGAAAAGATCGTGAAGTTCTTTGCCCCGTCTATCTGGGCCACTTCGATCAGTTCCTTGGGTATGCCTTTGAAGAAAGCAGTCATGATGATAAGATTCATGGAACCTGCTATGATCGGCAGGATCATTCCCGCATAGTTATCGATCATGTAAAGGGAATTGGCGGTGATAAACAGGGGTACGATGGTGGCTTCGGTAGGCACCATGAGTCCCAAAAGAAAATAAAAATAGAATTTGTTTTTTCCGATAAAGTTCATCTTTGCAAGCGGGTAGGCGGCAAGCGCGGAAAAGAAGACGCATAGAAACGTAGCCGCGGCCGCGATGCCGACACTGTTCATGAACCATGTCGGCACCGAACTCCTGAAAAATATATACGGGTAATTGCTCAGGGTATAGGGAGGCTTGAACCAGTCAAGCGCGGTTCTAATCGGCGTACCTTCTGTTTTAAAGGAGACGGCCAGAGACCAGATGACGGGGCTTAAAAAAACGACGGCAATGATAATGGAAATGATACTGATCAGCACACTTCCGGGCGTATTATTTTTTTGTGTTTTCATGCTGTTTTCTCCCTGCGGTTCTGGAACTGTATCTGAATAAATGAAAGCAGCACCAGAATGATAAAGAGGGCATAGGACATTGCGGATGCATAACCCATGTCGTTCTTTGCAAAGGCGCTTTCATAAATATACTGAATAAGGGGGCGGGTCATACTGCCGGGGCCTCCGCCGGAGATCATGAAGATCTGCCCGAATATTTTAAAGGATGCGATTATCTGCAAAAGCAAAATAAGATAGGTGGCGGGTTTGAGGAGAGGCAGGGTAATGCCGAAAAGCTGTCTGGCCGGCGAAGCCCCGTCAAGTCCTGCCGCCTCGTAAACGCTGACAGGGATATCCTGCATGGCGGAAATATAGAGCATCATGGAGAAGCCGGTTGTCCACCAGACCGTGGCGGAAGTAACAACCACCCAGATAAGATTTACCTCGGTAAGCCACATGATCTCCTGATCCGGGGAAAGGAAGCCGATCGAGTGGAGAAAGGTGCTCATAAAACCCATATAGGGGGAGAACATGAATCTTATCATGTAGGAAATAACGGAAACGGAAAGTACATTTGGAAGGTAGTAACAGATCCGCAGACCCTTCTTCATACCGGTTTCCCGGTTTGCAAGGAGCGCCAAAACCAGGGCGGCGAGGATCAGCAGCGGAACGGAAATGATCACAAACCATGTGGTATGCCAGAGCGCGCTCCAGAAAAATTTATCGGTAAGGAAGCGGGTGTAATTTGATCCTCCCAGAAACCGTATCTTCCCCATGAGGCCCCACCTGTGAAGGCTTACATAGATCCCCTGAATAACCGGCCAGATGATAAACAAGGTATAGATCAAGAGGAAGGGAAGCATAAAGAGGATCGCCGTCAGCGTCTTCTGTCCGATTTGTTTGTCGCCGGATTGTTTCATCATTCTTTGCCCACTATACCAAGGACAGCTCCGAAACCCTGAAGGGTTCCGGAGCTATGGTTTTTCAAGAAACTGAAAAACCGCCGGTTTTCAAGCCTCTTAGTTCTTTATTGCCGAATTGAATTCGTCAATAATGTTCTGGGCCGCCTGGGCGGAAGTCGCCTGGTTGTTCCATACAAGGTCAAGATTCTTGATCAGCGAATCCTTAAGAGAGCCGAAGTGCACATCCTTGGAGGGGAGCACCGCGGTGGCGGCTGCCTTGGCATAGTCTGCCCGGCGGGGAAGCGCCGTAAAGGCGGAACTTGAAAGGACGGGAATGTTTGAGGGAATCTGGCCCGATTCAGCCCAGGTAGGAGCGCCTTGGGTGGCCGCCCAGTTGATGAAGTTTACCGCAGCCTGAGTGTCCGCAGCGTTCCTGCTCTGTTTGGCAGGAATAGTGAACACGTGAGCGTCGGCCCATTGGGCTTCGTTTGTGCCGAAGAGGCTGGGGAAGGGCTGGGCGCCGAGGCCGGAACTCAAAGTTTCGGTCAATACGCCGGTGGCCCAGGTACCGGTTACAACGAAGGCCGCGCTTCCACCCTGGAAGAACTTCTGATGATCTTCAATACCGGGGAGAATATAGCCGTCTGTCCAGAGGCTCTTAACATAGTCCATGGCCCTGATTGCAATATCCCTGTTCAGGGTAACCTGATTTCCGGCCGCATTCACGAGGGGAGTGCCGCCCATCTGGAAGTAAACAGCCCACCATGCCCGGTAGGGATCGTCGCCTCTCTGGGGCAGCGAAAGCGCGGTTTCGCCGGACTTGAGGGTAGGCTTAATCTTGTCAAGAATGGCTTTAAATTCCGCCGTGTTATTTACGGTGATTTGATTGGCCGCATTCAGGGGAACCCCTGCCGCCCTGAGTTTGTCCGCGTTGATATACATGATCTCCGCATGGGTATCCAGGGGCATGGCATATTTCTTGCCGCCGAAGCTGATCCCTTCGACCATGGCCGGGGTGTATTCACTCCAGTTGGTTCCTGCCTTGGAGGCATAATCATCAATGGCAATGACCATGCCCTGCTCCTGGAGTTCGGGAAGCCGTGAAATATGAGAAACCCCGATATCCGGGCCTCTCCGCGCCGCTACCGCTGTGCCGAATTTGGTGTAATAATCGGCCCACACGAGCATGATCGACTGCACCTGTTTTGCAGGTCCGGTCCTGTTGTAGTCGGCGATGATCTTATCCATCCAGGCACCGTCCCCGCCTGAGAAGAGAGACCAGAAGACCAGTTTGTTGGTGTCAACCTTAACCGCTTCCGGGTTGTTGACGGTCCCGTCTTCATTTACCGATACGTCTTCCCCGCTTGAGCCTGCAGAGCCTGACGAATCGGATCTACCGCCCGCGAAGAGAGCGCCTGATACCACGAGGATCAGGGCGATTACAAAGAACTTTTTCATCTTTTCCTCCTGAAATTAATTCGATTTACCACAAATATTTTGTAGTAATATCCTGGATAAAGTTCAGACTAATACAGGAATTTCCGAATGTCAACATTTTTTTTGTAAAATTTCACCTTATTTTAGCGATTTTTGGCAAATTTTCTTGACAATGTGGCGCTTTACTAACTATGATTGCTTAAAAAGCTACAATTTTTCTGTAGCAATATCCTGCAACGGGTTTGCGGAGCTTCCGGGGCCCGAATGTTTACACGAGGCATACTATGAAGTGTTATGTACCTGATTATCCCCGCCCCCAGCTTGTGCGTCCCGGTTCCTGGGAAACCCTCAACGGCCAATGGGATTTTGCCTTTGACGACGGCAATGAGGGGCTTGCCAAAGGCTGGGAAACCCTCTTCCCCCCGGCGCGGAAGATCACCGTCCCCTTTAGCTATGAGACCCCCAAAAGCGGAATCAACGATCCGGGGCGGCATGATGTGGTCTGGTACCGGCGGAGTTTCAGCTATAAAAAAAGTTCCGAACGGCTGGTGATTCACTTTGAAGGCTGCGATTACAAAACCGATGTCTACATCAACGGAAGCCACGCGGGGACTCACCGGGGAGGCTATGCCCGTTTCTCCTTTGATATTACGCACCTTGTAAAGGAAGGCGAAAACGAAATCACCGTGAGGGCTGAGGATTCCTTCGATTTGACCCAGCCCCGGGGCAAGCAGCGCTGGAAAGATGAAAATTTCGGCTGCTGGTATATCCAGACCACGGGGATCTGGAAAACCGTGTGGCTTGAAAAGCTGCCCGGCGTCTATATTGCATCGGTGAAGATGACTCCCCGCACAAAAGACTACAGGCTTGATATTGAGGCGGAGATTAGCGTTCCCTCCGAAGCTTCCCTTAAGGGCCTTGAGGCAGAAGTCCTGATATACTACAAGGATCATCCCGTTGCCGGCCTTGCCCTTCCTGTCACCCGGAAGCATCTTGAGCTTTCCGTTTCGCTCAAATCTGTTTCCATAAACGCGTGGAATATAATGCTGTGGTCTCCGGAACATCCCGAACTCTACGATGTAGTGTTTCTGTTGAAGCGTAAGGGTGAAACCGTGGATGAGGCACTCTCCTATTTCGGCATGAGGGAGATCCGCATTGACGGCGCAAACATACTGCTTAACGGTGTTCCGCTTTACCAGCGGCTCATTCTCGACCAGGGCTACTGGAAGGAAAGCCACCTTACTCCCCCCGACGAAAAGGCCCTGATTGACGATATCGACAAGATCATGGCCGCGGGCTACAACGGGGTGCGCAAACATCAGAAAACAGAAGACGAACGTTTCCTCTACTGGGCGGATGTAAAGGGACTTCTGGTGTGGAGTGAAGTGCCTGCAACCTACGAGTTCTGCGATGAAGCGGTAGATAACTTTACCCGTGAATGGATGGAGATTGTCAGGCAGAATTACAATCATCCTGCGATCATCACATGGACACCCTTCAACGAATCCTGGGGCGTGCCGGAGATCAAGACAAGCAGGGCCCAGGCGGAATTTACCGAGGCGATATATTACCTTACCAAGAGTTACGATCCTTTAAGGCCCGTGATCTGCAATGACGGATGGGAGCATACGATCTCCGACATCATCACCCTCCATGACTATGAAGAAAGAGGCGAAGATTTCCTTGACCGCTATCTGGATAATCTCGAAGAGATTCTTGATAACGAACTTTACCACAACGCCTTCAAATCGGCATTCGCGGACGGCTACAGCTACCAGGGCCAGCCGGTTATCCTCAGCGAATTTGGGGGCATCGCCTTCAAGAGCGGCGAAGAAGGATGGGGTTACGGTAACAAGGTTGCGACAAAAGAGGAATACATCAAACGTTTTGACGATATCACCACCGCAATAAAAAAAGTGGAGATCATAAGCGGGTACTGTTACACCCAGGTGAGTGATGTGCAGCAGGAGATCAACGGCATCATGGACATGGAACGCAACTTCAAGGCGGACCCCGCCGTTCTCAAAGAGATCAATGAGAGGAAGATAAGCAACCGTTACCGGCTCAAGGGCTGAATGCCCGGAACGAAGTTTCCTGCGTAAACCTGTTGTATGAAAAACCGTATCAACCTGGATCTCGGCCAGTATGAAAAAACCGCGGCAGTCTGCAAGGCTCTTTCCTCACCGGAACGCCTCAAGATGCTGCAGGTACTGGTGGATGCTTCTTCAGGGATGAATATCAGCGAACTTGCCGACTGGTTTGCCCTCCCCCTCTCCACCACGGCATTACATGTAAAGGTGCTGGAGGAGGCGGGTCTAATCTTCACCGAGGAGAAGCCGGGACTCCGGGGCGCGCAGAAGATCTGCGCAATACTCGCCGAGGACGTGTATATCAATCTCTACGGCCGGGAGAAACACAACAAGCCTGCCAGGGAACTGGGCGGCTACAGTATGCCCATAGGCAATTACTTTGACTGCCTGGTTTCCAAACCCTGCGGTATGGCGAGCAAGAAAAATTTTATCGGGGTTGAAGATTCGGAATACGCTTTCTACGGAAGGAACCGCTTCCAGGCCCAGATAATCTGGTTTACCACGGGTTTTCTTGAATACCGTTTTTCAAATTATTTTCTCCGTAGCGAAAAAGTTTTGGAGACGTCTTTTTCCTTTGAAGCCTGTTCCGAAGCGCCCGGCTACAACAACGACTGGCCCAGCGACATAACCGTGTGGATAAATAATGAAGAAGTATTCGGTTTTCGCTGCACAGGAGACTATGGCGGTAAACGGGGAATCTATACTCCCTCATGGTGGCCCGAAAGTTCCACCCAGTACGGGGAGCTTCACCGTCTTGTCATACAGAGGGAAGGCTGCTACGGAGACGGCAGAAAAACTTCGGATCATAATCTGGAAACACTGGGGATCTGCCGGGGGGATTATGTCTCTCTCAGGATCGGCATCAGGGAAGATGCGGAATGCGTGGGAGGAATCAACCTCTTTGGAGAAAGTTTTGGGAATTACAAACAGAACATCGAAATGAACGCAAAACTTGAACGCTAAACCCATTATGGAGCAAAGGCAACCTTGTAATCACCGTATTTCCCGGAGGCATGATCAAAAGCCTTTTCCCATTCCTCCAGGGGGAATATGTTTTCCACGATGCCGCCGGTCTTGAGTTTCCCTCCGGAAATATTTTCGATGACAAAAGGGAAACAGTACGGACTTAAGGAAACGCCGTGAATGTCCAGTTCCTTGGTGTCGCCGATGAGAGTCCAGTCTACCGTTGCCTTTTCGCCAAAGACGCTGAACTCCACAAAGCGGCCCAGCTTGCGGATCAGGGACAGCCCCTGATTGACGCTGGAAGGGTGCCCTGTTGCTTCTATGTAAATATCGCAGCCGTAACCTTCCGTCATATCCATTATTATCTTTTTTACATCGGTCTTTGAGGGATTGAAAGCGTGGGTGGCGCCCAACTCAAGGGCTTTTTCAAGACGCTTGTCCATCATGTCAAGCGAGATGAGAGCCTTTGGATTTTTAAGTACGGCGTTGGTCACCATGCCCAGGCCCAAAGTTCCCGCACCCGAAATGACTACGATGTCTTCACACTGAATCTCCGCCCTGTCTATGGCATGTTTTGAACAACTGAAAGGCTCAATGAGCAGGGCGTCTTTCAGCGGCATGTCTTCCGGCACCTTGTGGACAATGGCGTTTTTCGGGTAGCGTACATATTCGGCCATGCCGCCGTTCCAGTTGCCTTTGAAACCGAAAACCCGGTGGGGCTGACACATCCAATACTTGCCTGTTTTGCAGAAACGGCATTCGCCGCAGGGGATGATCTGATCCGCAATGATCCTGTCGCCCTCCGCAAGGCCCTTCCTGAAATTCTTTACATTCTTTCCAATTTCCACAATACGTCCCAAAAATTCGTGCCCCGGAATGAAGGGAGGCTCGGCGTAACCGGGAGCCGTTCCGTCGCCCCAGAAGGCTTCTATCCCGTGGAAACACTTTAGATCCCCCGCACAGATGCCGCAGCCTTCAACCTTGATGATAATATCATCGTCCCCGCAGTCCGGGCTTGGAAAGGCAGCCTCAAAACGGTAGTTATTTTTGCCGCAGCATAACAATGCCTTCATCGTTTTTGGATAGTTCATGTGTTTCCTCCGTACTTACCGTAACACAGTTTATTGGCAGTGTAAACAGGAGCATAAACAAGCCGAGGGAACTTAAATTCTCCCTGAAGATCCGAAGAGACGCAGCTTTTGCCGGACATATTCCTTCATCTCCACAACCGAGAGATTCATAAGATCGGGATACTTCAGACTGCGGGCCTGATTAACGGAACCGGATATTGCCTTCATGGCAGTTTCAATCAGATCGGTGTATATGTTGATCTTTGATATTCCATTTTGTATACAGTTACAAAAATCCTGATCGCTCAAGCCCGAACCGCCATGGAGGACCAGCGGAACCCGTGACTTCTTGTTTATGGCGGAAAGAATTTCCAGATTGAGGCAGGGAGCACGTGTGTAATGTCCATGAACCGTCCCTATTGATACTGCCAATGCATCAACCCCTGTCCGTCTGATAAAGTCTTCTGTTTGATCAGGGTCGGTAAAAACCGCTTCCTCATGCCCCTCCCCTCCCCCTTCGGCGTTACCTACATGGCCCAATTCAGCTTCCACTGATGCATTAAAGAGAGAAGCAAAGCGGACAAATTCCGCGGTTTTTTTTATGTTTTCCTCGTAGGGCAGAGTTGAACCGTCAAACATAACGGAAGAAAAACCACAATGCAAAACCCTGATACAGTTATCCAGGCTCAGACCGTGATCAAAATGGGCGCAGACCGGAACATTTGCCCTCTGTGCACCACGGGTAATGATATTTGAAATATCTTCTAGAACCGAAGGAGATACGGCATGCACCTCGGCCAGAGCCAGAATAACCGGACTCTTCTCCTCTTCCGCCGCTTCTATTACCGCATTGGTCATTTCCAGATTGTGAACATCAAACATACCAACGCCGTACTTTTTTTTCCGGGCATCTTTGAGGATGCTTGAAAGACTTACTAAAGGCATACACTGCCTGCCTTGTTACCCGTCAAGAAGAATTCCGACATGGCAGAAAAGATGATGGACAAGGAAGTTGCTCCGGCATCCTGATAGCCCAGGGACTTTTCCCGGAGAAATTTAGCCCTTCCCTTTTTTGCAATCATGTTTTTTGTTTCCATAGCTCCGTTTTTTGCCGCCTCTGCGGCCCGTACCATTGCCCGGGGAAGGGGCGTTCCCAATACAGCTTCTCCTTCAAGGGCAATTACCGCAGGCTCAAGGGCATCAACAAGAGTGCGATCCCCCGGTTTTACATCACCTGTGCATTTGACACATTCAAGCCCCTCCCGCAGCATAAGGGACATCTTGCCAGTATCAATTTCTCCGTCACATGCCGGGGACTCTCCCATGGCGGTAAAGAAGCTTCCGAGAACAGGCCCGATTGCCCCGCCCATAACATCCTGAAGGGTTTCTCCTGTCAATATAAAAAGTTCCGCCGCAGTACCGGAGGCCGTCTCCTCTATTTTCCCCAGAACGGCTCCAAAACCCCTGCTTATGGTAAGACCGTGATCCCCATCCCCTATCTGACTGTCGAGCCTACAAAGCAGCTCTTCATTTTCAATAAGCCGCCTGGATACCATAAGCAGCATCGATCTTGTGTCCATGTTTATTTTCCTTTATGGTACATCCCTAAAGCAACTCTTTTGCCAGTCCTTTGATAGTAAATAAAATATTAAAATATTTCTTGCCGCATATTTTTTTTAGTATCTCTATTTTGCGCGTTTCTCCGGCTACACAAATAACATAACGGGCATTACTGATAATCTGCAGAGGTACTCCGGTATTCAGGTTGCTCTTGCTCCATTTCAGAGGATTTCCGCCTGAATCCAAAAAAGTTCCAGCAAGATCTCCAATTGATTTTAAGCCCAGTAACTCCCTGTAATCTTCCGGCGTAATGACCCCGGACTTTAAGGTACTGGCATTTACACTCAGATCGCTTACCCCGATAATGTTTATATTGGATTTTTCCGCCATCTGCGTTATGAGTTTGTTAACAGGATCATTCAACAGATTGTCCCGCATGTATTTTGAGGCTGCATAGAGGGGGGCGTTCAATACATAGATATGCCCGTCAAGTTTTTTTGAAGCTCCGTTGATAACATCGGTGGAAGGCACCATGGAATTAACGCTGGTAAAGGAGCCGGTCAATTGAACCAGGCTGCAATTTTCCACCTGCATATATGGCAGGGCCTGCATAAATTTTGAAATGGTATTTCCCCAGGAAAGGCCTACCACGGCGCTTTTCTTTGGCAAAATTTGGGTAAAATAATCTGCCAGGTAAGAGCCAAGCCTCAACGGAACTTCATTATCATCAGGAATATCAAAGGCATAACAATCTTCCAATCCATATTTTTTCATCACTGCCGTACTCAGTTCCATATCGACCTGCCAGGGCATTTTTACATAGAAGCTCACTATTCCGCTGGTTTCCGCTTCTTTAAGGATCCGTGACACCATCATTGAGGAGATACTGAAACGCTTGGCGATCTCATTCTGTTTTACTTTATCGATATAGTACATCTTGGAGACGATAGCCAGTAAACGATCATTACTCATACACTCATGAATCCTTATATTTTTCCTCTAGTCAACAATTGGTATATGCAGGAGTACTGCATGGAGCATCCCAGCATCTTTTAAGCTCATCATCCAGTTTCATAAATGAAAGGGAAAGCCCCGCCATTTCCTGAGTAGTGATATAGTTCCCCGCCGTTCCGTCGTAAACTTTAATCCCCCTGCTTTCCAGATATATGGATACATCCCGGTAAAAAATCGAGAGTTCCATCATGGTGGTAGAACCCATGCCGTTTACCAGGACACAAACTTCGTCGTCCGCCTTGAAAGGTTTATCTTCTATCAGCATGTCGCAGGCAACTTTAGCCAGTTCCCTGCCTGGCGCAAAGGGAATTTCCAGGGCTCCGCTTTCACCATGCACTCCAGCCCCAAGGCCTACCTTATCTACGGGAGTTTCCATCATTTGAAGCCCTGTAGCCGGATGGGTACAGTTCCCCAGGGTAAGCGCTATGGTACGGACATTATCCCTGGCTTTCTCAAACACCCTGACACATTCAGCAAGAGAAGCGCCTTTTTCCGCCATGGCCCCTGCGCACTTGATCGAAAACATCATACCCGCCATGCCCCGTCGATCTTCTTCCTGTCCTTTTGGAGCGGACGCAATATCATCATAAAATAGTACTTTTTCAACTTCCAGAGATTCTTTCCTGCACAAAGAAAAGGCAAGGTTCCCGTTGGCAACATCCCCCGCATGGTTTGCGATAGTGAGAAGTATGGGGCTACCCCCGCCCATCTCCTTAATGGCTTCAAAAAAAACTTTCCCCGACTGTGCGGTAAAAATATTACCCAGACAGTCAAGATCGTACATGCCAAAACCTACCCAACCCATGAGTCCGGGTTCATGGCCTCCCCCGTTACCCACCACAAGCCTTACCTTTCCTCTTTCTTTTGGTTTTTTCCGCATCATGCTGTGGGTACCCGGAGGCAGATAGAGCCTCTTTTGATTGGACAGGGCGTAGCCTGCCATGGTTTCGTCCATAATATCAGCCGGATTATTTAAAATTTTTTTCATCCCGAGCCTCCTGATATGGGTAGTTATAAAACACAGTACCGTTATTTATATCATATCGTGTATAATTATGAATGTCAACAAAAAACGAAAGAAAAAAGAAAACAAATGTTGACAGCTATGAAAAACCATGATATGTTATTTATTATAAAAATGTTAT
>JAIRXN010000152.1 GCA_031268245.1 Treponema sp.
CCGCCGGATTTTTCCTTCAGTACTCTGGAAAGGGAAAGTTCCGCCATGGCTCCGGTTTTTTCGTCTATGGTATCGGTTTCTTTGATCTTGATGTCATAATGAAAATAGCTGCGGTAATCGCAGATGTCCCGCAGCTCTTTCGAGTCCAGGGGAGAAGTAAGTATTCTGTCGAAAAGATCCTGGGCCGCCCTGCGTTCACCGGGATCGGCAAGCTGTTCAAAGAGTCCGTCTTCCATGGAGGGAATTTTTGCCGCCATGCGTATGACTTCGATCTGCCCCTTCCTGTCGCTCAGTTCTTCCAGAGTGAAATGATACTGATCCCGTCCAAAATGCAGGGTACGGAGTATTTCGTTGATCTCATTGAAACTTTCCCTGGCTTCCTCAATGTGTTCATTCAGGCGGGAAATAAAATGATCTTTGAATTCTTTTTCCGCGTCCTGATAGGCTTTGGCGATCTTCTCCCTATACTCCGGAAGCTCCGAAGTCTCAAGCCGTTTCAGCAGGTTTTCCGCTTCGGCGTTTTCCTCAGGCTCCATCCCCAGAAGATAATGGAATTCGTGTTCATAGTCGGCCACAAGTTTGTTGTATTCTTTCTTGAGGGAGTCTGTCCGCGTTCTGAAAGTTTTCAGCGTAGGCTCATAGGTGGCGCTAAGCTCCTCAATGCTGTTTTTGGAAAGTTTCTCCGCCGCGTAAGTTTCGCACTCGCCAATCATGAGGGGATATTCGCCGCCGAAGGCTTTTATGGCATCCTCTTTTTCTTCCTGGGTGCGGGTAAACAAGTCAAAATCATCCCGGCAGGCAGAAAGTTTATTATTCAGGCTGCCCCAGTTTTTCTGGAATCTGTCGTTGTCTTCCTTTATCAAAGAAAGCCGGGCTTCCAGTTCTTTGCGTTTTTCTTCCAGTTCCCGGAAGGACTGGGTATCTACCGCGCTAAGTTCCTGCTCCGCCCCGGCAAGATCATCCCGGAGAGCCGCGGCTGCGGCAATAGAGGGGAACAGGTATTTCAGTTCCGGCAGGAAACGTATGACCCGGCTGCAGCAATCCTCGCGGCCTCCGGCTTCCCGTTCTTCCCTTTCGGCCATGGCCGCCTCCGCCCCGGCCCGTTCCATCTCGGCGGCAAGAAACTTCCGCCTTTCCTCCAGGGCCGACCTTCCCAGATAATGTCTTCTATACACATCTTCTTTAATACGGGAAGCGGTATGGCTTGTGTAGGTCATGCATTCTTTTGTAATGGCCGAATCGTATTGCTTGAGGCTGGAAAGGTCGGCCCGCATTACCTTTCCCAAAATAAAATCAATGTATATGCGGGCGTAGCCGTCGGCCTTGACAAGTTCCGCAAGGGATCCCTTTTTTACCGAAGCGCCCGCGGTAGAATGAGATCGCATTTTTTCGATGTTGGGGATAAAGGCTCCCGCCACAGAGCGGGGAAGGCGGTCGTACACTTCCAGAGCTTTCTGAAATTCCGGAGGGTTTACCAGTATGGCAAAGCGGCGGGTATTGAGCCAGCCTTCCACCGCATCCACCCAGGCCGCCTCGGTGATCTCCGCGGCCTCCGCCAGAAAAAATGCCCCGATGCCGGCCTTTTCCAGGGCGGCCCTGAGTTCCCGGGGTGCGTCGGGATAACGGAGTATGCCCCGTTCCAGATCCGCCAGTTCGGAGCGTATGTCCTTAAGCCTTTCGGCGGCCTCTTCCTTTCTTTTCCCGGCGGCGTATCGCGTGTCCTGATATTGTTTGGCCTCGGCGGAAATTGTTTCGGTTTCATCGTCGAACTTTTCAGAAAGGGGACGATTAAGCAGGGCTTCACATTGAGCCTTCAAATTCCTGTAACGTTCACCCTGCTCTTCTTCTTTGGCAAGGTCGTTTTTTATCCTGTCAATTCGGTATCTGATTTCCTCGTAGAGCCGGTGGGCGTCATTGGCTGCGAGGCTTACATCGACGGCCCGGAGTTCCTGTTCGAGATCGATGCGCTTCTGATTCAGGGAAACAATTTGCCGGTTAACAAAATCGAGTTTGGTTTCGGTTTCCGCCAATTCCCGGGAAGCGTTTTCCTTTTTCTGTTTTTCGTTTTCATGTTCTATTTTGAGTTTCAAATATTCCTGTTTCAGAATGAGACCGTTGTAATTCCGCCACTCGGCAGCCTTGGCGCAGATTTTTTTCAGGAAGACAATTTTTGCGATGGCTCCTTTTGCCTGGCGATCCGCCTCCTTGTAATTTTCAAGATTCTGTTTCATATCCTGAATGGATACGGGATTTTCCTCAAGAATAAAATCGCAGACAAACTGATCGATGGAATCCAGAGGCTTGAAGCTGATGGAACGGGTGAGGGAATCAAGATAGGGGTTTATATCGGCCTGCCTTTTGAACACGCCGAGTCTGTTGGTTATATCCCGCAGATATAGCCGCTTCACTTCGTAGGCTTCGATTTTCAGTGCGGCAAGAACGTCTTTGAACTGACGGAACATCAGCGGTACGGCGGCGGACGCTTCCTCAGAACGGACTGTTATGTCCCTGATGGAAACATTTCCTCCCGCCCAGAAGTGTTCGGTGTAATGATTGTCCTTGTAGGCTTCGATACAGACCCCGCAGGCAAAGCCGCCGCCTTTTTGCGCGCCGGTGTCCTGCCTCCATTCCAGCATCACGTGGGCCACCGTATCACCCCGGCGGTACTCGGTGGTATCGCTGCCCAGCTTGCAGCGCACATAACCCATAAGGTCACGGCCCCCGCCCCGCCTCTCCTCCGCGGCGGAATTGAACCGGGCCATCCGCAGATTGGCGGCAAGTGCGTACTGTATGGCATCGATGATCGTGGACTTGCCGGAGCCGTTATCCCCCGCCAGGAGGCAGCGGTTTCCTATTTCGATCACCGTATCTTCAAAATTGTGCCAGTTAATCAGGCGGAGCCGTTCCAGGGTAATCATGATTCGCCGCCTTCATCTTCATCGTCTCCGGTTTTGTTTTGCAGATAGGAGACGGCCTCGTCTATGCCGTCCCGGTCTATGCTGAGGGGAATGCTCGGATAGAGCATGATGAGCCCTTCAGGATCGGCATAATCCTGGGTATCCACGGCGATTAGTTTGCAGGAGGAAAGCCGGCGCATTACATTGATGAGCGCAGTCTTTCTGATTTCATCCCCGGTCATCGCGTTGTATTTCTGCTGAAAATCGGAAATGGTCGCCACGGGGAAACTGGTCAGGGAAACTTCGATTTTTTTGTCCTCATACAAAAGGCGCAGAACCAGAACGGCGCAGATCTCTTCCCGGGAAAAATGCAGCCTGGTATTCCCCTGGCCCCGGAAGGCTATGACCCCGAGGCTTTCGTCCCGGACTAATGACGCATCCATGCAGGAAAACCATGCTTCAAAAAGGGCGATGTTCCGCGTAGTAAAGTTGTAGAGTTCCCTCTCTTTTTCGATGCCGCGGATGATAAAAGTTTTCGAGGTGAGGGTACGGACGGCCAGCCTGAACCGCTCAAATTCATCGGTCGACAAATCCCGTATCCGGGAGAGGGCATCAAGATCCTGATTCATTTTTAAACTCTTCCCTTCTTAACCGTATGTCCGGAACTACATAACCGGCGGCGCTCACGGCGCTATCCGGATCGTTTTCATTTTCTTCTATCTTGTAGTCAAAATCGTTTCTGGAATCTCCGTAGAGCAGGGAATAGACAAAACGGATAAAAGAATCCTCATCCCTGATAAGTTCCTCCGGGAACAGGACACGCTCCTTCCCGCCCTGTTCGTCAAGCCAGGCCCTGATGCGCTTGAGCGAAAGGCGGCGCCTCATGCGTTCGAAAAATTCGGCCTCGTTTTTGGCCAGGGCTTCCATGTCCGCCGTTGAAACCGGAACGGAGAAATCGCCTTCCTCCCGCCGGCGGCGCAGCAGAAGAGTAGAAGGGGAAAGGAAGCTAATCCGGTAAAGCCTGTGGGCAAGATGCTCCCGCAGATCCTCGTCGCCTGAGGAGAGGGCCTTTATCACATTGCCCAACTTCCCCGCCACGGTACTGTCCGGCTCGATATACGCCTTGATTATTTCGGTGCTTGACCGGGAATAATCGGCATTGCGTCTGTCTATTTCATCCTCCAGCGGATCCACAGACCGGAGATCGTCCCGTGTTTCCTCCAGCATGAATTCCAGTTTTTTCCGGCATTCTTCCCGGCTGGTCTGAAGTATCCTCAGGTACTTGCCCGCGCTGGCATCGAGCCATTCATCGTTGTGGAGCAGATCCGTCACCTGACGGAAAATGATCTGACGGTAACGGGAAACATTGTCCGAGGTCTTGAGCCGTTTATAGGCTTTGTCCAGAACTTCCCCGGCATAGAGATCGTAATGCTCATGCAAAACCGAAGCGGCCTTTGATCTCACTGCCTCGGCATTCAGTTTATCGTAATAGCCCTTGATACTCTGGGATAAAACTTTGAGAGAGTCAATGAGAGCGCGGGATTCTTCCCTCGCCTTGAGTACCATGAAATGGCCGTTCTCCTTCACGGCATCTCCGCAGAGAGAGGAATAAACATTGACCACGTGGCTTTCGTATTCGGTTTTAAGGCCCTCGTCAACACGGATCAGGGATTCAAAAAAAGGTTTGCCCCAGGCGGTGATATTGATGACTCTGGTAAAGTCCGCCAGTCTTTCTTCGCCAAGCCAGCCGGCGCTGATGAGACGCCTTAAAAAACGTCCTGCCAGGGCGCGCAGGTTCTCGGCTGAGTATTGCGGAGAAACAGTTTCCTCCGGGGAACTCTGCCCCTGCCCCGCGGACGGCTCGGGATTCCCGAAGTCCAGTTCCGGAGTTTCCTCATCTTCCCCTGTTCCGGCGCTTTCCGGATCCTCGGCTCCTTCGTCCTCCTCTTCCACAAGACTGTCCTGGTGCAAACCAAGGTAGTTCATGAATTCCCGGATTACCAGTTCCCGTTCAAGACCCCGTGTATTTTCCTGAAAAAGACGGTAATAGAGCACCAGGAGGGCTGCGTAATGCTGCCGGTTCACTCGTGCCAGAGGAGAGAAAAAATTTCCGGGCAAAATAGAAAAAACGCCCATACCGGACGGCATTTTTTAACGGTACGGCAGGCAATTTTCTTTGTCAATAGAACTTCTTGCAAAACCCTTAGAGCCTGCCCTTTCAAAAGCGTTTAAGCTTCCTGCATTCAAGATAGAATCTCTTTTCCGCCGCTTCCCCCATGGAGAAACTTTTCCGGGCCAGGGGGCCTTTCCGGGCCACCGTCTCAAAGAGACCGTTTTTCCGTACCGGGGGAAGCAGTATCCCTGTCGCCTCTCCGCTTTCCGCCAGACGGAAGACTTCAGCGCTTCCATGGATGTAGTCGATTCCGCAGCCTGTTTCCCGGGCAAAGCTGTCAAGCAAGGGCTGCAGAGCCGTTGTGGAGATTCCCGTCTCGCTGCTTTCCACCAGGCTGATCTTCCGCCCGCCGGCACTCAGGATGCCGTAACGGCTGTGCCGGGCCTTGTCATCTTTCACGAAACCAACAAGGTTTTCCCGGCTTGTCTCTTCCCGTATGCTGAAACCCGGCAAACCCGAAAGGGCCTTGAACAGCCGCGCTTCGTCAGCGCCGAACAAAACCCGGTGAATGGGTTCAAACCGTATACTTTCATCGTAGAGATTCTCGATTTCCACCATGGCCCAGCGCAGAGGATGGTTCCCCAGACCCGCTTCTCCGGCATGGGCTTTTTTGTACTCTTCCCAGATGTTTTTGGCAGTAGCCAGGGAATGGTTCCCGTCTCCCACGGCAAAGAGAAAGGGTTCCTGTGAATCAAAACCATAACGCTTAAGGGAACGGCGGGAAAGTTCCTCAAGACAATCGGCAATAAAGGCCCAGTCTTCTTCATCCTCAAGAAACCAGCCGGCAATCTCTCCGGAACCCTGCATCAGAGGACTCCGGTATGCGGCTTCCCTGCGCTCAGGATCGGAAACTTTTGCCCGTTTTGCAAGGGCGGGAAAGAGACTACAGTCTGCGTCGTCAATGAGAACAAGAATGTGGGGAATCTCCAGGGAAGCGCCCCGGCGTATATCCATCCGGGGGGGGAGCCGCTCGGGAAGCGTACCTTCGGTACAGCGGATCATGAGACGCCCCCCGGCCCTCCAGTCATACTGCTCCAGGTCGAGCGCCATGAGAAGCCCCTGCCTGCAGGAATTCTCTCCGGCGATCCGCTCTATATACATGCAGCCTTTCCGGGGCGGCGCAAGAATCCCTCCGGCAAGCCAGGAATCCATGGTTTGATGAATCGCCTTAATCCGCTCCTGCCGGCCTGAGTCTCCAAGGTAGACTTCAGGAAAGATGATGTTCAGCGCCGAAGGAGAACCCCTCGTAAATGTTTCAACCTTCTCCCAGTAACCGCGATCCTGAGTATACTGATCACAGGCCACCACCGCCCATTTTTCCAGGTCTACTCCCGGAGCAGGAAGCATGATCTCCGGAACAGCGCAGCCCAGAGCCTCCAGCCGTTTTCCTGTATCGTTCATGGCTCAACTATACCGGAACAGAAACGGCGCTACAAGGCACGGATAATCACGAACCACTCGAACAAGATGTATTCCGGCTTGACGGCGGGGAATAATATCCGGAAGATGAGCTTAATTGGCACGAACCTCACGAACTTTTGCCTTGATAATATCGATTTTGTCTCTAGATTCGGCATAGGTTGAATGAAAGTGAGAGGCTCCTTTATGAAAGCGCAGGGGAAAATGAAGGGCACTGTTCCGTTCGTGTTGGTTCGTGTCGTTCGTGGCAAATTTCTTCAGTAAAAGTCAAACTGCTGTACATGTTTTGAAAACGCTTGCATATCCGGCAATTTGTGAGTACCCTGAATTAAAGAGAACGGAGGAAGCAATGAAGAAGATCTATATGCTTATGGAAGACAAATGGCATCCCAGGGATGTGATTCTGGCCGGAATGGAGGCTGCTCTCGGTAAAGACGGTTTTGTTGCTACGGTAAATCCGGAAGAGATTCCCTGGTCAAAGCTTGCGGACGAAGCGGCGGTTTTTATCTCCCAGAAGGGCGAAAACCAGGAACTCCCCGACGGTTCCAAATTCAAGTGGATCACGGGTGAGAGGGAAAAATTTGTATGGGATTTTGTCAACGGAGGGGGAGGAGCCCTCTTTATTCACTGCGGTACGGTTCTTGATGATGCGGGAGAGAAGTGGTTCAGGATGTCCGGGGGAACTTTCCTGCATCATCCCGCACAGCTCCCGGTTACCTATGTGCCGATTAAGGGCAGCCACCCCATTGTGGAAGGAGTAGAACCATTCACCGCTTCCGATGAACACTATCACTGCGAGATCCGGGTAAAGGACATCAGCCCCTTCATGATCGGCGGTTCGGAAAAGAACCCCGGAATTCTCACCGGCTGGTGTCAAGAGATAGGGAAGGGCAGGACTGCCGCCCTCACCCCGGGACACACGATGGAGGCGGCGGCCAACCCCAACATGGCTCAACTGATCCGTAATGCGGTCAAGTGGGTAAGCCGCGGGTAATTTGATTCGCGGAGTGGCGTTCTTAAGTTGCGGACTTGCTTCATTCTTGACAAGGAGCCTTCATGTTTTAATATGGTAAGTGGGAGTTGAAGACTCCTTATCCTAATTGCGGAGTTTTTACCCGTGCAGCTACAGCGCCCAGCCCTTAGTCAGGAACAGCGGTTAGTCTTGGCACAGCAGCAAATCCAGTCGGTGGAGCTTATGGCCCTGCCCATTGTGGAGTTGCGGGAAAAAATCGAAGAGATGCTGGAGCAGAACCCTGCCCTGGAGGTGCTGGAAGACCCTGCAGTGCTCTCTTTGGATGCCGCGGCGGGGCCCCGGAAGGAAGAAGACGCCTGGTTTGAAACCAGTTCCGATCCCGGTTTTGTACAGCGGGGAAGCGGCCCGGCTGAATCGGATGAGCATCATAACTTTATCGAAGGAGTTTTGAGCCGGGAAGAGACTCTTCAGGAGCATCTGCTCAGGCAGCTCCAACTGCAGCCCATAGACGAGGATCTTCGCCGTATCTGCGAAGGGCTTATCCGCAATCTGGATGATGACGGTTTCCACAAGCAGCCCCCCGAGTCGATTTTTGAACAGGAGGCTCCGCCCGGTTGGCCCCGGAGGCTGCCTGAAGCCCTTAGGTTCGTGCAGGCTCTGGAACCGGAAGGTTCCTGTACCTCAGGCTACCTGGAATCCCTTAAAGTGCAGATATCCCAGCTTCCCGCCGCGCCGTCCTGTATGATGTCCGCGGCGGATCACCTCGATCTGCTTGAGAGGGGCAAGTTTGTCGAACTTGCAAAGATGCTGGGAGCCCCGGTAGAAGAAGTTGAACGCTGCTACGAACTGATCAGGGAACTTTCCCCCTTTCCGGGAAGACAGTATGCCGCCGCCGAAGTACGCTATGTAGTTCCCGATGTACAGGTAATCCGCAAGGAGGGTGAGTTTGTGATCATCCTCAACGATGAAGAGATCCCCGTACTCGGCCTCTCGCCTTTTTTTATGAAGCTGAATGATGAAAAAAGCGCCGGTATGGAAGCCAGGGATTTTGTCAGGGAGAATCTCAAAGAAGCCCGCTGGTTTATCTCTTCCATCAACCGCCGCAACCATACCCTGCTCAGGGTAAGCCGGGCCATCGTGGAATTTCAGAGGTCTTTTTTTTCCTCAGGCCCCAAGTACCTTTCCCCCCTCACTCTCAAGGACATTGCCGAAGAGCTGGGCCTCAACGAGTCTACTATTTCCAGGGCGGCCAACGGCAAGTATATGCAGACCGATTGGGGGATCTTTGAACTGCGCTATTTCTTTACCAATTCCATAAGCGGGATGGGTTCCTCCGGTTCGCAGTATTCCAAGGGGGGAGTAAAGGAGCTTATCAGGGAAATTTTATCGCAGGGCCGGCGGGGAAGTTCCGATCAGGAGATTGCGGGGATTCTGGCAAAACGGGGAATAAGCCTGGCCCGCAGAACCGTTGCCAAATACCGGAAGGAACTGGGACTTGAGTCTTCCTACCGGAGATAGTTTCGGATCTTAGGGAAGCGCTGATTTATTCGAATGCGAATAATAGGTCTGCCGTATGACAGACTAAAAAATACAAGGAGGCGTTTATGAACATTGACGTCAAATCGGTACATTTCAATTTGAAGGATGATGGACGGGAGTATATCGATAAAAAGATTGCCCGGATTCATAACGCGGAAAACATGATTATAGACCTTTTGATCACAATTACCAAGGATAAGGACTTCGAAGCCGAGGCAACCGTAAATTTCCGCTGGGGCGTATCGATTCATTTAAAGGAACATGACTTCAATCTTAACCCTGCCGTTGATAAAATGATGGACAAACTTGAACAGAAGATAACCAAAGAAAAAGAAAAAGTAAAAGAGAAACGTTAATAGACTTGTTCAATGAATAGAGTTGTTGAACAAGTCCGATATAGAGAGTGGGGATGAAGGGCGGACTTCACCCCCGCGTTTTTTACCCGATGCCGTTTTCGTCCAGTGTCAGTACCCGGTCCGCGAGGCGAAGCGTTGAAAGTCTGTGGGCAATGACAATGGTTGTACGGTTTACCGAAAGATCCCGCAGGCCCTCCTGTATTGCGCGCTCGGTTTCAATGTCAAGAGCGCTGGTGGCTTCATCAAAGATCAGTATGGGCGGGTTCTTCAGGAATACCCTGGCGATGCATAAGCGCTGCTTCTGGCCTCCCGAGAGCCGTGCCCCCCTGACGCCCAGATCCGTGTCGTAGCCCCGCTTAAGAGAGGTGATAAATCCGTGGGCGCGGGCCCTTTCCGCAGCCGCTGTAATTTCTTCCGCCGAAGCGCCGGGTTTGCCGTAGGCTATGTTTTCCCTTACCGTTCCGGAAAATATGTAGCAATCCTGTTGAACAACTCCGATGCGCCTCCTTAAATCTTCAATGTCAACAGTTTTTATGTCGATACCGTCAATCGTGATCTTTCCGGCGGAAGCCTCGTAGAAACGCGGGATGAGGGAGCAGAGGGTGGTTTTGCCTATGCCGGATGCCCCTGTAAGGGCCGCGTATTCACCGCTTTTTATGACAAAGGAAATGTTTTTGAACACATGTTCCTCCTCTCCGCCGTAGCTAAAGGAAACACCGCGGAATTCTATTTCCCCTCTAATCTTTTCCGGCATCCCTGTCTCTTCCGCGGTAGAATATCTGTCGGCAGAAACGCTGACTTTTTCTCTTTCGGCGCCGGTCTCCAGAATATCGGCCAGACGATTGAAACCTGCAAGGCCGTCCTGATACTGGGACATGATCCTGGAAAATTGCGGTATGGGAGAAGTAAGATAGCCAATGTAGAGAAGGAAGGAAAGCAGATCCGGTGCGGCAAGTTTTTGACCGGAAAGCATGAGAGCCCCGAAGAATACCGCAGAAACGGTGACGAGTTGTGCAAGGAAGGAGGTGAGTACCGTAAAATACCATGATTCGTGTCTGTAGATAGACGAGCGGCTCCGGTAGTATTCCTCATTCACCATGCGGAATTTCCGTATTTCCAGTTCTTCGTTTCCGAAGGATTTTACGGTTCTGATTCCGCCGATGCTGTCCTCGATCCGGGAATTCACTTCTCCGATTCTTTCATAATTTTTACGGTAGGCCCTGTTCAGCTTGCCCGCAAAGAACAGTGAATAGATCGCCATTACCGGAAGGAAGATGCAGCTTGCCAGCGCCAGTCTTGCATTGATATGGAACAGTATCACAAGCGCCCCGATGAAACTTGCAAAGTAGATGACAAGATCCTCCGGGCCGTGGTGGCAGAGTTCCGCCAGGTTGAGAAGATCGTTGGTGATACGGGAGATGACTTCTCCGGTTTTTTCCCGGTCAAAGAAACTGAAGGGGAGCCTCTGGTAGTGGGCAAAGAGATCGTTGCGCATATCCCTTTCCATCCGGGCTCCCATTACGTGGCCCATCTGATCCTGAAACAGGGAACAGACACTTTGTACGATGATGAGACCAAGCATGGCAAGGCCGTAATGTACGGCGATCCCCGTAATACCCGGTATGCCTGAAACCGCATGGGCCATTACATCCCTGGTGAGCGCCCTTATACAGAGCGGCAGGATGAGGGCTGACGCGGAGGCCGCAACGGAACAGAACATGACCATGCAAAAGAGAAAACGGTAGGGTTTATAATAGGAAAAGAATTGTGCGATACGCTTTTTTGAAGAAGACATAGATAACCTCTTGAATGTGTGGTTTTTGAGACAGACATCCACACCGGCAATCTATGACTATTTCCCCGGAAGACCGGGAAGAACGTTTTAAGGATTAGGCCCGGGAGATGTCCTTTGCCTGGTATTTAATAGATGAATATGCTTTCATGTAATGTCTCCTTCCTTAGGATAGTATAGTCCGGCTTTTCAGATTTTGCAAGCAGATCATTTGACACTATTCCGAATCGTTATTATTATAGTATATATGGGTAGTAAAGTCATACTTGCTATTGATGATAATCCTGCCATTTTGGCGGTGATAAGGTCGATCCTTAAGGATCAATATGATGTATTAATCTCCAAATCCGCTCCAATGGCTATGAATATCCTGAAAACAGAAAAGGCGGATCTGATCCTGCTTGACATTGAGATGCCCGGCATGTCCGGTTTTGAATTCCTTCACGAGATCAGAAAAAATCCCAGATGCATGAAGATTCCGGTGCTCATTGTGTCGAGTCATGCGGGGGACGAGTTTAGAAAACACGCCGAATTATGCGGCGCCGAGGGCCTGGTATCCAAGCCCATTGATGCGGAACTGCTGCGCCAAAAAATCAGCAATGCCCTGACCAATCCGGTCAAAAGTATACTGGCAGATCTTTAGGAGCCGCGCACGAATAAAATGCCATGCATTTTATTCGCAGTGCTTACGCAATAAATCAGCGCTTCCTTAGGAAGCCCGTCTCAACCGGCGGAGTATTCAGGCTTTTCTTCCGCAGCCAGAACCGCCAGTTCTTCGGCGCTGCCTGAAGAGACAGGTTTCTGCGCTCCTCCCTGCCGGCCCCTGCGTGAAAGGCCTCCGGGGAGTTTTTCCCTGGCCTTCTCCTGATCTTCAAGGGCCAGTGCTGCCGCGGCCCGTACCGCTTTGGCGGCGCCTGCGCTTATCCTGCAGCGTTCCGCAATGCTCCCTGCTTCCGCAGCGGCAATGGCAGTAACGCTGCCAAAAGCCTTCATGATTGCGGCGGCCCGCTTTGGCCCGATACCCTCCACCGATTCCAGCACGGGGAAGAAAAGATCCCCCGAGCGGAGACGCTGGTTAAGCCCTGTGGCAAAACGGTGGGTTTCATCCCGGACATGCTGAAGAATTTTCAGGGCCTCCGAACGGCGGGAAAGAACAAGCGGTTCCTTTGCGCCGGGAAGCCAGAGTTCCTCTTCCCGTTTGGCAAGGCCGGCAACATCGCTGCCCATGCCCAATTCATCCATCACTCCTTTGGCGGCGTTTACCTGGCCGATGCCGCCGTCGATAAGTACCAGATCGGGCAGTTCCTTCCCTTCCCGGATAAGCCTGGAATAGCGGCGGTGCACGGCTTCCCTCATGGCGGCAAAGTCGTCCACAATTCCCACCACGGTACGGAGCTTGAAGTAACGGTAATTCTTCTTGTCGGGAATTCCATCTTTGAATGAGATGAGAGATGCTACAGGATGTTTGCCGTCCAGTTGGGCAATATCAAAACCTTCGATTTTTTCAGGCCGGTTTTCAAGCCGCAGCGCCTGTTGAAGTTCATCCAGAGCGGGCCCCGCCCCCCGTTCCTTCATCCGCCTGCGGAGATCCTCCTCCGCATTTTGATGCGCCATGGCCATTACCGCTTCATGGTGTCTGTCCGCGGGCGGCAGCAGATCGGGTTCATAGCCGAACTGGTTCTGAAACCAGGAGAGGAGTGAAGACTGCGGACTTAATACGGAAGCCTGAAGATAAATTTTTCCGGGCGGCAGCCGCGAGGGGTTATAATAGGCGGTAATAAAATTTTCCAGCGATTCATTTTCTTCCGCAGCAGATTTTGTGCGGTATAGATCCCGGCCTGTCATCTTGCCGCTCCGCAGGGAGAATACCGTAAAGCTGGTAAAGAGCCCCTCCGCGGCCCACGCGATATAGTCTCTGCCTTCAGGGTCGAAGTCTACCACGGAGCTTTCTCCCCCGGAAAGATCCTCTATGGCGCGGATGGCATTGCGGAGTTGGGCCGCCCGCTCAAATCTGAGTTCTCCTGCGGCCTGCTGCATCTTTTCCTTCAGATCGGCAAGCAGCATTTCGGTATCTCCGGTCAGAAGCTGTTCAACCCGTTTTACATGTTCCTGGTACTCTTCCGCAGTAATTCTTCCGCAGCAGGGAGCGAGACAGCGGCCAATATGGTAGTACATGCAGGGTTCCTGTCTTTTTTTTAACCCTCCGCCTTTACTCTTCCATGAAGACCGGCATTTGCGCAGGGGGAAAAGCCGCTCCACAAGATCCAGCATGGTATCCACCGCCTGCACATTGGGGAAGGGGCCGTAGTAGCGGCTGCCGTCTTCCACGATATGCCGGGTTCGGAAGATCCTGGGGTAATCCTCACTGGTAATGCGGATCACCGGATAACTCTTGCCGTCCTTGAGGTTGATGTTGTAACGCGGGGAGTGCTGTTTGATCAGGGTGTTTTCCAGCAGCAGGGCTTCGTATTCGGTATTGGTGATGATCGTTTCAATGGTTCTGGCATGGCGGATCAGGGTAGCGGTCTTGATATCTTTTTCACCGGAAAAGTAGGAAGAGAGCCTGCTGCGCAGAGACCGGGCCTTGCCCACGTAGATGATCTTCCCGTCTTCATCCTTCCAGAGGTAGACTCCGGGACCGGCAGGCGCTTCCCGGCCTGTCTTTCTGAGCTCATTGAAAACTGAAGGGTGGATCGTTTGAACCATAGCTATATCTGTAAAACAAGTATATAATCATAATGGTTATTGAGCTAGTTCCAAAAGTTTGAGGCGGTATCACGATATGAAGATAAGATTCCAGGGCGGCAGTCTCACCGGGGAGGCTGCCGCATTCGATGCCCGTGCAGGGGAGACTTTGCTTGAAGTCTTCAGACGGGCAGGCGTTTCCATGGATGCCCCCTGCGGCGGACAGGGACGCTGCGGCAAGTGCCGGGTAAAGATTCTCGAAGGCAGTACAGGCGGAGAAAGTCCCGGAGCCGGCGGCATGGTACGTTCCTGCAGGGCTGTCCCCCTGGGAGATCTGCTCATCGAAATTCCTCCGGCTGCGAGTTTACGAAAGAGTTCTGGTCTTTCCCGTTCCGGGAACATCTCCAGGGCGGGAATAGCCCTTGATATTGGTACTACCACCGTTTTCGCGAGGATCATCAACATGGAAACAGGAGAAGTCCTTGATACGCTTTCCGCGCTGAACGAACAGCGGATCTACGGCGCCGATGTGATGAGCCGTATCGGGACGGCAAGGGAGGGGAGAACCGGAGAATTGTATCGCCGCATCAATGGCCAATGCCGTTCTCTGATAGATATTCTCCTCGAAGATCGCGGTCCCGGAAATGCCGCCGAACTTGTGGTAGCGGCAAACACCACCATGCTCCATCTCTTTACAAATACAGATCCTTCGGCCATGGGGGAGGTACCCTTCAAGCCGGTTTTTCTTGAGGAACGGAAGTTTTCCGGTACGGAGCTGGATCTTCCCGTGGAAACGGTAAGGCTTCTGCCTTCAATTTCCGCCTTTGTAGGCGCCGATATTGTTTCGGGCATTGTCTTTCTCCAGATGTGCGGGAAAGACGAAAGTTCCCTCCTCATAGACATGGGTACCAACGGGGAAATAGCCCTCTTTAACAAAGGCCGCATCTACTGCTGTTCCACGGCGGCAGGCCCTGCCCTGGAAGGAGCGGGCATCTCCTGCGGCATGGGCAGCATTGACGGGGCAATCAACAGAATCACTGTCAAAGACGGAGAGATGCACATTGAAACCATCAATGGGGCGAAAGCTGCCGGCATCTGCGGAGCCGGTCTCATTGATGCGGTGGCTCTCATGCTGGAAAAGGGCGTTATTGATGAAACCGGCGCCTTTGTTGACGAAGGGCAGGGTGTGTTCCCCATCACGGGAACAATCGGCATAAACGGCGCGGATGTAAGGGCATTCCAGCTTGCCAAGAGTGCAATCATTTCGGGAATCAAGATCCTCTGTAAAAGCGCCGGCCTTTCCCCGGCAGATGTAAACAGAATCTATGTTGCCGGGGGCTTGGGTTTCCATATAGATCAGGAAAGTGCATTCAGGACAGGGCTTCTCCCTTCAGAGTTCCGTGACAGGATCACTGTTTCCGGTAACACAAGCCTTGCGGGTGCGGAACGCTGCCTCGTGTCTCCCGGCTTTATGGATCAATGCAGAAACATTGTCGCCATGAGTGAGGTGATAGAACTCGCCGCAATTCCGGAATTCATGTATGAATTCAGTGAAAACATTTTGTTTGAGTAACTCCAAGGATGTTGTTCCAGCATGAATACCGGAGAGGAGATCGTGAATCCCAATGAAAACTATCCTTCCCTTGAGGAAATTCTCGATCTTAAGCAGATGGAGTCGTTTTTCAGGCATTTTCAGGTGGTAACGGGACTGGATGTGGCTCTCTTCGATTTTTCGGGGAAGGAACTCCATGCCGTGCGGAAAGATAATTCAGTCTGCGCCCTGGCCGGAAACTGCCGTAAATGCCGGGAATACATTGCCTACGGCGGCCTCATGTCAGGCGATCTGGGTGAACCTTATATCTGTGCATGCGGCTGCGGGCTCATTATGTGCTTCTCTCCGGTAATGTACAATGAATACCTGGCAGGGGTTATCACCTGCGGCCCGGTTCTGCTCTGGGAGGCTGATGAAGTGGCCGTTAGTGAATTTGCGGAAAAGATTCAGGATATGCAGATCAAGGCTGATATTCCCGAACTCCTCCGCTCGGTGGCGCCTCTGAGCTGCATCAACATGACCAGTGCGTCCCAGCTTCTCTTTATCATGGTGAACGGCCTGACCAGGGAACATAGCGTATATCTTGACCAGCGCTCCCGGATTACAAGGCAGCAGCGGCAGATTGCGGAACTCATCATCGAAAGGAAAGAAGGAAAGAAGAAGGGCAACAGCGATACTACATACCCCAAAGAAACAGAGAAGGAGCTTATTGAAGTAGTTGAGGGAGGCAGCAGGGAACAGTCGGCCCGTATTTTCAATAAGCTTTTGGGAGAGATCTTTTCTTTTGCCGAAGGCAACATTAATACCATACGGGCGCGGCTTTTTGAACTGCTGGCTTTTTTTTCCCGTTCCGCGGTGGAGGCAGGGGCGCCGGTAGATGATATCAACAGAATCATTGGCGATGCCTATGCCATGTTCAACGAAGATACGGATTTTGAATCCCTCTGTTTTCTTGCCGGCCGGGCCATAGACGGATTTAGTGAAACGGCATTCCGCAAGCGGCAGTTCACCCAGCGTTCCAGGCATCTTGAAAAGGCAATCGCCTGGATCGGTGTCCATTATGCCGGAAATGTCAGTCTCCGTTCCGTGGCGGGGGCTGTCTATGTAAGCGAGTATTACCTCTCTCACCTTTTCCGGAAGGAGATGAATACTACCTTTTCGGATTATCTTTCCCGGGTGCGGATCCATAAGGCCAGGGAGATTTTAAAGAACGACAGGGACATACGGATTCAGGAGATAATAGAACTTGTGGGTTTTAACGATCCTGCATATTTTGCAAAATCATTCAAAAAGCTTACCGGAGTGAGCCCGCGGGAATACCAGTCCTTCTTTTTTGAGGACAGGGAAAAGATGATCTGATTCGCGGGCCTTTTGGAGGGTCCGTCACAGGGAAAGCACAGGATTCTGCCTTCTAAAACACATTGAAACCGATTTCAGATATGAATTTTGAAAAGATTTCCGTATTTCGTTTGACAACTTCGCCGGCGTCTTACATAATTTATGTAATCAGAGCTTCCGTAAAACTCGCTCGGGTTTTGCAGGAAGCTCATATTACTTCCAAATAAAAAAGGAAGAAAATTTTTATGGAGGAATCATGAGAAAACTCACAGTGATTTTCTGCATCCTGCTTTGCCTCTTGAGTCTGCCGCTTTTTGCGGGCGGCAAGAAAGACGGAACACAGTCAAGCAGCGGCGCGGTAGTTTTGAACTATGCCCATTACGCCGTTGGGACGCATCTGGGCCGTCCGGCATGGGAGGCCTTTTACAAACGCTTCACCGAAAAGTACAAGGGGAAGATCGAACTCAGGATTGAGGAACTACCCAGCGATACCCTGTACATGGAAAAGATGAAGGTTCTGGCGGCTTCCAAGGAGCTTCCGGACGTGGTGGACGGCAAGAACGGTATCCGGGATGCGGCTATTGCCAATGGGCAGGCGGTTGAACTCAGCGCTTTTCTGGCGCAGGATCCGGATTTTCGAGACAAGGTGGTTGGGCCCGCCTCCATGGCGGCTAATACCTTCCCCGACGGCAAGGTGTACTCAATCAAGACCGACAGCCAGGTTATCGGCTATTACTACAACACCGAGATGTTCAGGAAAGCCGGCGTCAGCCCGGCAAAGACATGGGATGAATGGTTCAGCAACTGCGAGAAGCTCAAGGCTATCGGTGTCTATCCTCTGGCCCTGATGACCGGTGAGAATTCCTGGACGACCGACCTGATCCTCTCCGCCATGGTGGCAAGCCGGAGCAAGGCCGGTGAAACTTTCATGAACACCAAATATCCCAGGACCTACCAGGTTTCGGAGATGATTGCGGGTCTTACCGACATTCAGCGTTGTCTGCAGAACTACACTACTCCTGATGCCCTGGGCGCTCTCTACGCCAATGCGGCCAACAACTTCCTTACCGAACAGGCCGCCATCATTGCCAACGGTCCCTGGATGATCGGCGATTTCAGCAATCCTGAAAAAACCAATCCCGGTTTTGACAAGAAGGTTGACTGGAGTGTGTATCCCGGCGACGGTCTTGTTACAAGTTATGCGGAAGGCAATGTGCTCTGCAGTCCTCCCGAACGCGTTGAAGCAGGCTGGACTTTCCTCAAGGAAATCTCCAACCGGGAAACTCAGATGGACTATCTGCTTCTCACAGGCCAGCTCCCCACGGCGGTGGATCTGGAAATCACGGCGGAGATCCGGCAGAAGATGCCCCTCGTCGCCAAGCATGCCGATGCGGTGGGCAGGATGAAGTACCATGGCGACACCTTTGATGTTGTAGCGTACAATGCCGTCGTTGACGCCATTGGCCGCTACTATCCTGAACTGGCGGCCGGGAGGATTACTCCTGTCCAGATGGCGCAGCGTCTTGATGAAGCCGCCGCGGGAGCCAGGTAAAAAAAAGAGAGTAAAAGGGGGAAGAGTATGAAAGTCAGGAAACGATGGATCGTAATTTTTTTGTTTCCGGGGACCTTGCTCTTCCTCTTTGTGTATCTGGCTTCCATAATCAATGTGGCGGGGACTTCCTTTACCAACTGGCGCATCGCGGGGAGCATCAGTTTTAACGGTGTGGGGAACTATATCACCCTTTTTAAATCCGCCGCCTTCCATAAGGCTCTTGTCAATAACCTTATCTGGATACTTCTGCAGTCTACCGTCCATGTGGCTATCGGCATCCTCTTTGCCCTGGTAACCGCTCAGAAAAAGCTGTATGCGGATTTTTGTAAAACAGTCTTCATGCTGCCGAACATTCTCTCCAGCGCCGCGTTGGGAATGCTTTTCTACAATGTGTTTAATCCCAGCTACGGTCCGGTAAACAAGATCATTCAGCTTTTCGGGAACAAGAATTTCAATGTAAACTGGTATGCCAATTCCGGTACCGCTTTCTTTGCCGTTACGGTAACATGGCTTCCCTTTGCCGCAATGATCGCGATACTTGCCGCTGCGGAACTTGCCGCCATTTCCGACGATGTTTTTGAAGCCGCGGTGATAGACGGGGCGACCGAACTGCAGATAAACCTTCGGATAAAGCTCCCCCTGTTAAAGAATGCAATCGGTACCGGCACCATCCTTGCCGCAACATCAATGCTGCAGAAGATGGATATTCTCATCATGACCAGCAACGGAGGGCCGGGCATAGAGACCATGAATCTTCCCCTGCTGATATACAATACCGCCCTGCGCGACAACAACTTCGGCCTTGCCAATGCCGCAGGCGTTCTTCTTATCCTTATAGGGCTGGCCTCAATCGGGATTATCAACAGGATCTACCGGATGAGCGAAGGGGTATAGGGGGAGACCATGACGAAAAAATATTATTTTGTTGGAACGTTTTTTATCGCATTATTTTTGTTTTTAATTGTATTTATTTCCATCATGCCATTCCTGTGGGTATTGACTTCTTCTTTCAAGACAAACAGGGAGATCCTCACCTTCTCCTGGAGATTCAGTACCGGCTTCAATTTAAAGAATTACAGCAATGCTTTTAGAATCGCCCCTATTGCCCAGTATTTCAAAAACAGTATCTTTGTTACCTTTATGGGGATTGTGTTAAACCTCCTTTTTATGAGCATGGCCGCCTATGTTCTTGCCCGTACCGATTTTAGGGCAAAGAATTTTTTCAGAACCCTCTTTGCTATGGGGCTCCTCATTCCCGGCGCGGCACTGCTTCTGCCCCTCTACACGTCAATAAGGGCTATCGGCCTCTATAATAACGTGTGGGGCCTTATCATTGTGTTTACCGCATTCGGCATTCCAACTTCGGTATTTGTCATGTCAAGTTATTTTTTGACCATTCCCAAGGAGATGGAAGAGTCCGCCTACATTGACGGAGCGGGCTTTGCGAGAACCTATTTGACAATAATACTGCCTCTGGCCCGGCCTGCCTTTGCCACTGCGGGGATCATGCAGTTTCTGCTCTGCTGGAACGAATTCCAGTTTTCCTTTACACTAACCACCGGACACGAAGCCCGTACCCTGCCCGTAGCCCTCTACTACTTCAAGAGCGCCTTTGCCAGCGATTACGGCGCCATGTTTGCGGCGATCGTGCTGGTGTCCCTGCCCTGTATCATCATGTATATTCTACTGCAGAAACAGGTGGTATCGGGACTTGCATCAGGCTCGGTAAAAGGCTAAACTTTCCCGTCAAGGAACGCGTGAATTTAAAGGAGAGTTTATCACATGACCAGCAAAGAACGTTTTACCCGTATGTTTGAACACCGGGAGGCCGACAGAGTTCCCATCATCGATCAGCCCTGGCAGGGTACTCTGATGCGCTGGAAGAAGGAAGGAATGCCCGGCGATGCGGACTGGCGTGATTTTTTCCAGGTCGATAAACTGGAGATGATCTCTGTAGATAACAGTCCCTGCTTTGAAGAAAAAAATCTTGAAGAAACAGACGAATTTATTATCAGTACTACTAAATGGGGGGTTACCCTCAAAAATTTCAAGGTACCCGATTCAACGCCTGAATTTCTTGATTACAAAGTAAACAATCCCGAAGCCTGGGAGAAGGCGAAGGCCCGGATGAAACCAAGCCGTGACCGGATCGACTGGGATTTTTTGAAAGAAAACTATCCGGTCTGGCAGAAGGAAGGCCGCTGGATCGAAGGACTCTTCTGGTTCGGCTTTGACGTGCTTCACTCGTGGATGGCCGGTACCGAGACGATCCTAATCGCTCTGCTGGAGGAGCCTGAATGGGTTTCCGACATGTTCAATACCTTTCTTGACACATCAATAGCCCTCTTTGACATGGTGTGGGACGAAGGCTATCATTTTGACAGCATCTTCTGGTACGATGACATGGGTTACAAGAATACTACCTTTTTTTCAAATGATGTTTATGCGGAACTTCTGCAGCCTGTTCACAAGCGGGCCATCGACTGGGCCCACAACCGGGGAATCAAGGCGCACCTTCACTCCTGCGGGGATGTGATGACGAGGGTGCCGCAGTTGGTGGAAATCGGACTTGATGCCCTTAACCCTATTGAGATTAAGGCGGGCATGGATCTTAAGGCCTTAAAGCGGGACTACGGCGGCCGCCTGGTTTTCCACGGCGGAGCCGATGCCCTGTATCTGGACAAACCTGAAAAGATCCTTCCCTACATCGCGGAAACCCTGCCGCTTGTAAAGGAAAACGGCGGTTATATCTTTTCTTCAGATCACTCCATTCCCAACACGGTGAGTCTTGAGACCTACAGGCAGGTGGTGGCGGCAGTAAAGGAGTACGGGGCATATTAGACTTGTTTAGTAACCTGTTGGCTATTAAACAAGTCTATTGACCGAAAAGCGGGACGCCGGGCAATTGTCCCGGAATTCAGAATTTGATCACCTTTGGTTCTCCCCCAAAAGAAAAGATGCTCGCCGTTGCGTTTTTGAGGTAAAATACCTGGGTATTGCCGTCATCGGCGGCATAGCTTTTCTTTAAATCGGGATACGCGTCCAGCATGTTCTGCCGCGCTTCGATCCGGTCATCCTCAATTGCCTGGGCTTCGATACGGATCCATCTGTCTTCGAACATTGCGCCGATCTCAATCCTGGGGTTGGCCTTTATCTGCTTTGAAACATTCTTTACTTTACCGGTCTGGAAATAAAGCTTGTTCTCGAAAATATTCGCCGTGCCGAAGGGGCGAACTCTGGGCTGATCTCCATCAACCGTTGCGAGATAGTAAGCCCCGCTCTTTTTAAGAAAATCATAAACTTCCTGCATTGATTATCTCCTTATGGAACACAGTATAACCTAAGGCCAATTTAAAATGAAGATACCCAGGAGCAAGCCGGGTATGAACCCAGGACTGCGAATCAAACGGGGTTGTTCCGAAACCGGCCGGTTGGTAAATTTTGCCGTTGGTTAACGTGGAGGATATCAGAGCCTGAACACTCATGGCTCCGGCGGACTGACCGAATGCCGTAACCCTGCCGGGATCTCCGCCGAAGGCCGCGATGTTTTCCTGAACCCATGCGGCGATACAATCGTAAAGGCCGTAATTTCCCGAACCGTTCCCCTCGGCGGAAAGCCAGGGATGGGCGAGAAAACCCATTGCCCCCAGACGATATTCCACCGTAACCAGTATCACTCCCCATAGTTGGTTTCAACCTGATGTAATCCCATAAAACCTTCCTGTTCCATAGTATTCCCGGCTGTTTAAAGTTACAATAGGGCGGGGTTCTTCACGCGCTTCATTGACTTTGCTATCCTCTCCGGTATAATGGATCCGTCTATAAATATTTTTGCGGAGAAAACCGGTGAATTTTGAAGCGGAACTGGAAAAGTTGCTGGCTCAGGAAGGGGAGCCGCTGTCCGCCTCCGCCCTGGCGGAACTTGCGGCGGCGGAGCGGGAACTTTTCACGGAGATGAATAAAAAGAATGCCGATCTTTCCCTGCAGCTTGAAGAGATCTACGATCTGGTAAAAGCAGGGGACACCCGTATCCTGCAGGAGGCTTTGGAAACCGAAAAAAACCGGGCCGGGCAATTGGCCGCTGCAGTGGTGGGGCTTTGCGATATTTTGGAGGATTTCTGCGCCTATGCCCGGCAAAGCGGCAGCGGGGATCTGGAACACCAGGCGCGTTTGCTGTGGAAGAACTCAGGTACGGTACTGGAAGGCTGCGGGATTACCCGTCTGGGCGAGGAGGGAGAGTGCCTGGATCCGGCTATTCATAGGGTTCAGGCGGCTGTCCCATCGGAGTTTCCCAGGGAACATGTGACGCAGGTGCTTCAGAGCGGTTACCGTTATCTGGGAGACGTTACGCGCCGGGCTGTTGTTGTGGTTAGTTCAGGAAACTCTGTTTCCTGTTCGGTTTGATTCGGCCGCAGGAAGGCAGAGTATATAAGGGCCGGAGAAGCCCGGCCAGGAGGGAACGGTATTGAGTAGAATCGTTGGCATTGATCTTGGAACTTCAACATCGGAAATAGTATGTATTTTTGACGGGACGCCGAAGCTCATTCCCAATACGCGGGGTCATCTCGTTACGCCTTCGGTGGTACACATCGGGGAAGACGGTAGTATCGTGGCGGGTGAGGACGCTGCAGAATATCTGTTTACCCGGCCCGACTGTACTTTTATGGAGATCAAGCGGCTTACCGGCAGCAGCGAGCTTCTGCATGCCCATGGGAAGGAATATTCCCCGGAAGAAATACAGGCTATGTTGCTGCGGTATCTGGTGAGCTGCGCGGAAACATCTCTGAACGAAACCATTGACCGCGCCGTTATCACGGTACCGGCTTACTTTACCGATGTTCAGCGCCGGGCTACCACAAAGGCCGGGGAGCTTGCGGGTCTGCGAGTGGAACGAATCATTAACGAGCCTACGGCCGCGGCTCTGGATTACGGGTTGTCGAATCTCAAGGAATGTAAACACGTACTGGTCTATGATTTGGGCGGCGGCACGCTGGACGTTACGGTGCTGGAATTGTTCGAGGGGGTGATAGACGTAAAGGCAAGCCGGGGTAACAACCGCCTTGGGGGCAAGGACTTTGATGAAATCATCATGAACAAGCTGATGGAGGCGGAATTACCAGGCGATTTTTTATCACGCGATTCTGCATCACAGGAATCCGTTCTCAGCGATAAACGGGCTCTCATGCGGCTAAAAAAAGCGGCGGAGGACTGCAAGATCTCCTTAAGTTCCCATGAGGAGTACCACTTCTCTCTCCCCTTCCTGTTCAGCGCCAGGGACGGGAAGCCCGTTTCCATTGAAAGAACCGTTACCAGGAAGGAATTCGATGCCTGGGTGCGGGAAAAGGTGGTTTCCACGAAGGAACCCATGATGACGGCTCTTCAGGACGCAAAACTTTCTCCCGCAGATCTCAACGTCGTCCTCCTTGTGGGCGGCTCCACCCGGATTCCCTGCGTGAAGACCCTTGTCGCCCAAACGCTTTCGGCTATTCCCCAGTCCCTGGTAGATCCGGACTTGACGGTGGCCCGGGGCGCGGCTATTCAGGCGGGGCTTCTTGAAGGGAGCTTAAGCGAAGCGGACCTGGTTTTAACCGACGTTTGTCCTTATACCCTGGGAATTGCCGCGCTGCACAGGGGCGCTTATGAAGACAGGATGATATTCGATCCCATCATCCTCCGGAATACCACGATCCCCACAGAGCGGTCGAAACTGTATCATCCTTCCGTCGATTACCAGACTACCGCGGAGATAGAGGTGTATCAGGGGGATTCCTCCAATCCCAAAAACAACGAGCGCCTGGGTGATGTCCTGCTTACGGGGATTCCCCGGGCCAAGTGCGGCAAGGAACCGCTGGAGGTAACTTTTGCCTACGACATCAACGGCATTTTGCAGGTAAAGGCCGCCGTTGTTTCCACGGGTAAAGCAGTTTCCGCGGAGATCAGCACTACCGGAGTAAAGGCCCGGCCTGTCCTTGATCTGAGCAAATGGGAAAAGGCTGAAGGGGCGAAACGCTGCCGTCCGCTTATCCGAAAGGTGGAAAAAATGATTGCCGGAGACGATGACCTGGCGGATGATCTGCAGATTCTAATCAATCAGCTTAAGGAAGCGCTGTTACTGAAAAACGGGGAACAGGTTGAAGATCTCCGTGAGCGGCTGCTGGACATTCTGGAAGAGCTGGCATGACCGGGGAGACGGAGATGCTGTACTACCGGCGATATTACCGCCTGGCCCTTTTAGCGGCGCTGCGGCGCGATCTCGGCAGTGCGGTACTCTATGCCTCCTATGCCCTTGAACTCAATGCGGAACATGCCGGTGCGGCGAAACTCCTGGAACTCTGCCTGGATGAATTGGGAGAAACTGTCTGTGGTAACAGGGCGCCGGATGAACTTGAAAGGGTTCGTGTATTGGCCGGACAAAAGAACTGGCGCGCTGCGGAAAAGGCCGCCCGGGTCCTCCCGCGCCAGAGCGTGCACATCCTGAACATCCGGGCCTGTCTGTTTGCTCTCGAGAAACGTTACGCTCAGGCAGCGGAGTGTTTCGCCAAAGCCCTGGCGATGGATCACGGTAACGCTCTTGCAGCGGAGGGCATTGCGGAAACCTCATTGCGGCGGAGCTTCCCGCAAAACTTCCTGCATAAATGGCGCCGGAGGAAATGATGGGGGACATAAAAGATTATTATGAAGTATTAGGCATTGAGCGAACAGCCGCGCCGGAGGAGATAAAGCGTTCGTATTTCGGCAAGGTGCGGCAATATCCGCCCGAGCGCTTCCCCGAAGAATTCAAGGAACTGCGCGCCGCCTACGACACCCTTTCCGATAAAGAAAAACGCGCCGAATACGACGAAAACGGCGCACTGCCGGAATCAATATTGCCCCTGCTCTACCAGGGGCGCACGGCCAACGGTCTGGGCCGTCACGCCGAGGCCGCCGAATTCTATAAAACCATTCTGCGTCTTCATCCTGAATTAGACAAAGTCCGCAAGGAATACGCATGGACACTGGAAGACGATGGCAAAACCGGCAAGGCTATGGAAGTCTGGGAATATCTCTGCAAACAGGTCCCGGATAACGCCGGCTATGCACTCGCTCTGGCCGAATCGTATGGTCACCGGCTCTGGCACAAGAAGGCGTTTGCCCAATACCGGCGGGCGCTGGAACTTGACAAGAGCAATCCCGGGTGCTGGTTATCTTTCATCAAATACCATATCGACATGGATGAATGGGACGAAGCCAGAGCGGTTTGCCGGCAGGCGTTGGACACGGTCGGGGAGGCGGGCAGCATCTATCTGTATGTCTGTGCCTTCGATCTTTTCGAATCCACGGACACCGTTCTCGCCGAACAGAACCTGAAAAACATCCTCCGCAAGGCGAAAGAGATGCATTCGGGAACCCTAACCGGAGCTTCCTCTCTTAATGAAGATGATTTTGAAGCGATTGTATTTGGATTGCTCAACCGCATCGAAGGCGAGGAGTCGATACACCTCTACCCCTATATTAAAGAATTGGCGGCTCTGCTGCCCCGTATAAACGACGATCGGCGTGAGCGTCTGGCCTGGGCGGAACGGAATTACGAGATCACAACCATTGAAGAAAAGGGCTTTGATGCGCTGATTCACGATCTGCTGATCATACAGAACAACGAGGACGATTCCCGGGACGCGCAAAACCACATGGCGGGCATGGAATATATTTTACTCGCGAAAAAAGACAAGTATTACTCCCAGCTTTTACGCCTGAAAAAAGAATATCCGGCTCTCTACGATCTGCATAAAAATTTTTTTGATGAAGCGCTCACTGCCGAGAACCCGGAAAAGTTGATGCGTCAACGCACAAAAGCCCTCGCCAGACAAAAACTGCAGCCTGTAGGCTATATGGAGGGCGAAGAAGATGAATGGGCCGCTCCCGTAGAAACAATACGCCGGGAGTCTCCCAAAGTAGGACGCAACGATCCTTGTCCCTGCGGAAGCGGGAAGAAATACAAAAAGTGCTGCGGAGCGTGAATACTCAACCGGGTGAACGAAGCTTCCCCTCTTGAAAAGTCAAGCAGGGCGAAGCTCCGATTTGTTCCCGTTCACCCGGATTCATCGTTACTTCAAGCTTTTAATATACTTCTGATACTGAGGCAGCCACTTGCGTTCGGCTTTGAGCATGTCGTCGGCCAGCTTCCACACTTCCGGGGGTGTGCACACCGCGCCCGTTAAAGGGTCAAGAAGCATGGCCTGCTTGAGCTTTACCGGGTCGCCTTCGAGGGCGGCTTCCACCGAAAGGCGCTGTACGGCGATGCTGGCATTGCAGATGGCGGCACAGGGCGCGGGCAGATCTCCCACGATAGGTATGGAAATACCATTGCCGTCGGCATAACCGGGAACTTCCACCACGCAATCCGGGGGCAGGTTGCCTATGGAGCCCTTGTTTATCACGTTAAAATGACCCCGGTAAATGCGGCCGGTTTCAAGCCCTTCGATGATATGGGAACCGTGCTCCGAAGAACGGTTTTTTGCCGTGTACTTCAGGGTTTTCATCTTCTGATACTCTTTGGCTTCCTGTTCAAACTTTGCACGGGCTTCCCGGCATACCCTCAGATAGCCGCCGCTCTCACCGTGAATCCAGGAGGAATAATCGATCCACCGGTCAATCTCATCGGGCCGCTTCCTGTACCAGGAAAGATATTCGGAAAGATGGCCGTTGCTCTCGGTACTGTAATAACCGATCTTTTCCAGGACATCGATGCGGATTTTTTCTTCCTTGCTGAACCGGGGATGTTTTTTAAAGCCGGCCAACAGTTTGTCCCTCATGTCCTTGCCCTTGTGCTTCACCTGGATATACCAGGTCTGGTGATTGATCCCCGCACAGATAATGTCCACTTCCGGCTGGGGAAGACCCAGAACCTCGGCTATTTGGCCGTGGCCGTGCTGCACACCGTGGCACAACCCCAGAGTCTGAACACCGCCGTAGGTATTGGCCGCCCAGGTGTTCATGGCGTTAGGGTTGGAATAGTTGAGGAAGACAGCATCCGGCGCCGCCGCGGCTTTGATGTCCTTGCAGATTCCCATAATGACCGGGATACTGCGCTGTCCGTACATGATACCCCCTGCGCAGATCGTGTCCCCTACGCACTGGTTCACGCCGTACTTCATGGGGATTTCCACATCCAGAGCAAAGGCGTCCAAGCCGCCTACCCGGACGACAGATATCACATACTTGGCTCCTTCTATAGCCTTCTTTTGATCTGTAGTTTTGCTCAGCTTAACCTTACCCAGTTTGTTTTCCGTAATGTCCCGGTTCAGGACATTGTAGATCATGTCCAGATTGGAAGGATCAATATCTTCAAGGCAGATTTCAGTCTCCTGCAGTTCCGGCACCGTGAGAATGTCTGCGACCAGCCTGCGGGTAAAGCCCACGCTTCCCGCTCCGATGAATGCGATTTTCATAAAAACTCCTTTGAAACTTAGACTTTAACACTACCAACCACCAGACCGGTGGTGAAATATTTCTACAGGAAAAGGTATACAAATAAACATGATAGTATACCTTCGGCAAAAAGAAAATAGGATTTTTGGATTTTTAAGCCTCTTTCAAAACTTCCGCCGCCTGAAATTTACCCGTCAAGCCCCCGGGATGCCCGTATCAAACTTCAACATTTATATCCGAAATTTTAAACGCCGGGGACTGCTAGTTTTACTGACTTTTCTGTGTTATTGTATATATTATGGAAGCTGCCAATTCTGAAAAAAAAATTATACTCGTGGTTGATGATCTCCATACCATTCTGGAATCGATCAGGATAATCCTCAAGAATGATTATCAGGTAATAACCGCCAAGTCTGCCATCCAGGCTGAAGAATGTTTAAAACAAATTAAGCCGGATCTGATTCTTCTGGACATTGAAATGCCGGTAATGGATGGATTCAGCTTCCTCCAGAGGCTTCGCGCCGATGAGAAAAATGCAGACATCCCGGTAATATTTGTAACCGCCCATGCCAGCCCGGACATTATCAACAGGGCAATGGAAGCCGGGGTTGACGGCTATGTGATAAAACCCTTCATCCCCGATGCCCTCAAGCGCCGCATCCGCGGGGTACTGGAAAAAAAATAGCGGTCTGCTGGGAAAGCGCTGATTTATTCGCATTCGAATCGAACCGAAGGTTCGCAATTAGTGCTCCTAGTGTTCCGTCTTATACATTCTCCATAATAACCACGGACGACACTGACAACACGGACATAGAAAAGAACGCGGAAATTGATGCTAAATCACTATTTTTTGCTCTTTTTCTTACTTT
>JAIRXN010000016.1 GCA_031268245.1 Treponema sp.
TTAACCGTTGAAACACTTGATGTGGCTTTTACCACTGTTTTCTGGAATTTTATCAAGGACGGTGGTTATAGTATTCGGGAAAAAACTATAGGCGCTCCGCAGTTTTACCGGTTCTATAAGCCGTTAGACAAATCTTTTCCGGAAATGCTGGAGCTATTCGCCCGTGTTCCGGATACCGTTGAGTATAAGGGGGAAGGCCGTCTAACGCCAATTCCGATAGGAGACGAGGTTTCAAGTTTGTCCGCTATTTTTCTCAACGATGATTATTATCATTTTATTCATCAATACAAACATACTCATAACGGTTTAAGTTATATTGGCGCCGAAGGTCTCATCCCGCTTAAAGCCCGTGCTTATATTGATTTGCTTGCCCGCAAAGAAAAGGGCGAACTTGTTGATTCATCGGATATTAAGAAGCACAAAAATGATATTTTCAGGCTCTATACGATACTTTCCCCGCAGGCCCGTTTTGTTATCGGAGACACAATCGCCCGTGATTTAGCTGATGCGTTTAGCGCATTACTCACGGATAAGACTATCGACTTAAAAAGCCTGCATATTCAAGGGACTACTATAGCGAAAGTTCTGCATGAATTGAAATTAATGTATGGCCTCGATAATTGAATCATAGCGTTATCCACTTTACCCAAATTCTCTTTCTTATTCGCAGAAAAAAAGGAGAAATTTACAATATCGTCTCCGTTTATCTTCTGTTCGCGGGGTTCGTGCCGTTTGCGGCTTTATCTTTATGTCCGTGTTCGTAATTGTCCGTGTGGCCAGATTTCGGTCTGTTGTGGTAAAAGGAAAATCGCTGGTATCTTGAACAAAAACGCTTCCCCTCATAAACTTGGGACACATGAAACAGAAGTCTGCATTCATTCCCAAACAAGCCACGCTTGTCCTGGAAGACGGTTCGGAATTCCCCGGTTACAGTTTCGGTAAGGCCCGTTCCCAGGCGGGGGAAGTGGTATTTACCACCGGGATGTCGGGATATCCCCAGTCACTCACCGACCCAAGTTTCCGGGGACAGATCCTCGTTGCCACCTGGCCTCTTCAGGGAAACTATGGCGTTCCGGTAAGTCCCAAAAACTGCGAGCCTTTCTTTGACAATCAGGGTATTCCCCTTCACTTTGAATCGGAAAAGGTGCAGGTTTCAGGCTTTGTGGTTTCCGAGGTCTGTGAAGAACCAAGTCACTTTGACAGCGGAGCCGCTCTTTCTGTGTGGCTTGAAAAAAACGGTGTTCCCGGCATCAGGGGTATTGATACACGGGCTCTCACCAAACGCCTTAGGGAACGGGGTGTGATGATGGGGAAAATTCTTGTGGAGGGAAGCCGGGATGTTACCATTGATTCAGGTCTCGTTTCCCACCCCGTTGCGGATGTCTCTCCTGCGGAAGTAAAAAGTTTTCTGCCCCCCGGTCTTTTGTCAAAGGCAATGGAAAAACGGAGAACCGGCGCCGGCGAAGAGGAAGATGACGAATACTTCGGTAGTCATTTTGCGCTTCCTGAAAGGCCGAACCTTCTGCGGATCGCTCTGGTGGATTGTGGAGCAAAGGCCAATATCTACCGCTGTCTTCTGGACAGGGGGGTACAAATTATACGGCTCCCCTGGGATCACGATCTTTCGGATATTGAATATGACGGGCTTTTTCTTTCCAACGGCCCCGGGGATCCAAAGGACTGCGGCAGAACCATTGCCATGGTACGCAAGGCTTTCGGTATCGGAAAGCCCGTCTTCGGTATATGTCTGGGAAATCAGATCATGGCCCTGGCCGCGGGCGCCGATACCTACAAGCTTCCCTATGGCCACCGGGGGCAGAATCAGCCCTGTACGGAACTGGGCAAGGGCGGCAAAAACAGTAAAGCTGCACGCTGCTATATCACGAGTCAGAATCACGGTTATGCGGTAAGGCAGGACAGTCTCCCTCCGGGCTGGGAACCCTGGTTTATAAATGCCAACGATTCTACCATTGAAGGGATCCGTTCCGCACACAAACCTTTTTCTGCGGTACAGTTTCACCCCGAAGGCTGTCCCGGCCCGCGAGACACGGAGTTTCTTCTCGACCGTTTTATCGATCAGATAAAGGAAAGTAAAAATGCTGATAAATAAAGTTTTGGTGCTGGGTTCGGGCGGCCTCAAGATTGGTCAGGCGGGAGAATTTGACTATTCCGGTTCCCAGGCTCTCAAGGCTCTGAGGGAAGAAGGGATCAAAACAGTCCTTATCAACCCCAATATCGCTACCATTCAAACCAGCGAAGGTATGGCGGACGCTACCTACTTCCTTCCCGTCACTCCCGAATATGTTAAACAGGTAATTGAAAAAGAAAGACCCGACGGCCTCTTCCTCTCCTTTGGGGGACAGACTGCGCTTAACTGCGGGGTGGCCCTGGACAGGGATGGTACTCTCTACAAATACGGGGTGGAGGTTCTCGGTACTCCGGTTAAGGCGATAGAGGATACCGAAGACCGTGAACGTTTCGTGGAACGCCTCAATGAGATCTACGCGAAGACGCCTCGCAGTATCGCTGCTACCAGTATCAATGCTGCGGTAAAGGCGGCTTCTTCCATAGCTTACCCGGTTATGGTTCGGGCGGCCTATGCGCTCGGCGGGGCGGGATCGGGGATCTGCAGGAATGAAAAGGAACTCCGCCGCCGCTGCGACAGGGTTTTTGCCCGTACTTCGGAAACCAGTACGCCTCCCCAGGTGCTGGTGGAAGAGTGGCTGGGGGGCTGGAAAGAGATCGAATACGAGGTGGTCAGGGATAGATACGATAACTGCATCACTGTCTGTAATATGGAAAACTTCGATCCCCTGGGCATCCATACCGGCGAGAGTATCGTTGTCGCTCCTTCACAAACCCTGACGGACTGTGAATATCACAAGCTGAGGCGTATCGCCATTAACGTGATCCGCCATCTGGGTATTGTCGGCGAATGCAATATACAGTACGCCCTCGATCCTGCTTCCGAGGATTACAGGATAATTGAAGTGAATGCCCGGCTTTCCCGTTCTTCCGCCCTGGCTTCAAAGGCTACAGGCTACCCTCTGGCCTTTGTTGCGGCAAAACTTGCGCTGGGTTATTCGCTTGCGGAAATAGAAAACCGTATCACCCTGGCTACCAAGTCCTGCTTTGAACCGGCTCTCGATTACATCGTGGTGAAGATCCCCCGCTGGGATCTGACAAAGTTTAAGAATGTTGATCTGGGCATCGGTTCTGAAATGAAGAGTGTCGGAGAAGTGATGTCCATCGGCCGCAATTTTGAGGAAGCTCTGCAGAAAGCCCTGCGTATGACGGGGACAGGGGCTCCGGGCTTGGCAGGGGACTACGGCTTCCTTGGCGCCCTCAGCGCAAAGAACAAAAATGCGGAGGGAGGCATAAACCCTGCCGGTATACGGGATGCCCTTACAAAACCGACCGATCGCAGAATCTTTGTCATCTACCGGGCAATGATGGAAGGCTGGAGCGTGGACAAGATCCACCGGCTTACCAAAATCGACAAGTGGTTTTTATACAAGATTGCAAACTGCCTCGAAACGGAGGAGCGGCTCCGGGAAGCAGGGGAAGCCGGCAGAAACGGAGAAGACAAAAAGAAAAAAGCTTCCGTGTCTGCGCCGGATCGCACACTGTTGCTGCGGGCCAAACAGCTCGGCTTTTCCGACGCCCGCATCGGCGAATTTCTGGGCATGGAAGAGATGGAATTCCGCAGTCTCCGGGAAGAGTACCGCATCAGACCTTCAATAAAACAGATCGACACTCTTGCCGCGGAATACCCCGCAAAAACCAACTACCTCTACATGAGCTACTGCGGTACAGGCGCCCCGATGGACGATGTTTCACCTTCAGGCCGCGGAGTGATGGTGCTGGGTTCGGGCGCCTACCGCATCGGAAGCAGCGTAGAATTTGACTGGTGCTGCGTCAACGCCGTGGAAACTGCCCGCAAGCTCGGCCGCTATACCATCATGGTGAACTGCAACCCGGAAACGGTTTCTACCGACTATGACATGTGCGACAGGCTCTACTTTGAAGAATTGAGCCTTGAGCGGGTTCTTGATATCTATGAACGCGAACACCCCGGCGGGATCATCCTCTCCATGGGAGGCCAGATACCGAATAACCTGGCAACCAGTCTCTACAGCGCCGGGGCGCTGATCTACGGTACGAGACCTGAGTCCATCGACATGGCGGAAGACAGAAACAAATTCTCGGGCCTTCTTGACAGGCTGGGAATTGAGCAGCCTGAATGGAAGGAGCTTACCGATCTTGATTCCGCGAAAGCCTTTGCGGCCGAGTCAGGCTACCCTGTGCTGATCAGGCCAAGCTATGTGCTCTCGGGGGCTGCCATGAACGTTGCCTGGGACGACGACAGCCTTGAACGGTTTTTGCGTCTGGCCGCGGATGTCTCGGCGGAACACCCGGTTGTCATTTCAAAGTTCATTGAGAATTCCAAGGAAATCGAAATTGATGCGGTGGCCCGCAGGGGAGAGATTCTCTTCCATGCCATCACGGAACATATCGAAAATGCGGGCGTACATTCCGGGGATGCAACAGTAGTTCTACCGGCCCAGAGACTCTATATCGAAACAATCAGGAAGATCCGCAGAATCAGTGAGGAGATTGCAAAAGCCCTGGATATTACCGGGCCTTTCAATATACAGTTTCTCGCCCAGCGGAACCGGGTACGGGTCATCGAGTGCAACCTCCGTTCCAGCCGGAGCTTCCCTTTCTGTTCCAAGGTGAGCCGGGTCAACATGATCGAGATGGCGGTAAAAGCCATGCTTGATGAAAGCGTACAAAAGGCCCCGGCCAGCGCGCTGGATCTTCCCTGGGTTGGAGTCAAGGCGGCGCAGTTCAGCTTCGGCAGACTCCACGGAGCGGATCCTGTGTCGGGAGTGGAGATGGCCTCCACCGGAGAAGTAGGCTGCATCGGCTCGGAACTTTCCGACGCATTCCTCAAGGCCCTGCTCTCTGTCGGTTACCGCCTGCCAAAGAAACGCGTCCTCCTTTCCACCGGGCCCCTTGAAGACAAACTCGGCTTCCTTGATTCGGCACGCAAGCTTGTCGCCATGGATTATGAACTCTACGCCTCCAGAGGGACCGCAAAGTTCCTGTCGCAAAACGGAGTAAACGCACACGTACTCAACTGGCCCCTTGAATCAAAGGAACCGAACATTACGACATACATCAAAAAGCGGGAAGTTGACATGATCATTAACATTCCCAAAAACAACCGGGAGACGGAACTGAAAAACGACTACCTCATCCGGCGCATGGCGGTCGACTTTGACATCCCCCTCTTTACCAATGTCAAGGTTGCACGGGAATTCATCGACGCCCTTGCATATCACAAGGAGAAAGGTCTGGAAATAAAAGCCTGGGAAGAGTATGTGTAAGCTTTCATCCTCCGGGGCGGGAACTTCATTCCTGCCGATTATTTGATAATACTGGTTTTCCCCGGGCTGCTCCGGCCTTCCAGATTAGGCAGCCGTTTTTCCAGGGCCGCCAGGGATATTTCCACATCTTCATGCGCTTCGTATTCGTTTACGCAGCCGACGGTGATCATGTCGATGGGCCGGAGTATATTCCAGTTAAATGTAAGTCCGACATAGGGGGTAGTGCGTCCTGCGCCCATGGGCTTAATGGTCATCACCGGCTTCTTCGCCTCGTGGATGATGCGTATAACCGATTCAATTTCTATCTGCATCATAAAACCGACACAGTTAAGGATCTGAATGTATGTTTCCACATCATATTCGTTGAGATCCGCATACTGAATGATCTCGGGCATGTGGGCGCTGAGGCCGGGGATGAGGCCGTACTCCCGCATCATCTCCGTATACTGGGGCAGGCGGTCGATGATTCTTTTATTTTTGTTGACCAACTGTTCGCAACTGGAATGGTGAATCAGGCAGAAGGTGGAACCGATTTCGGCGCTGGTTTTGAATATGGCCCTGGCCTCCTTTCTGGCGGCCTCGTTATCGTCCACATTGATGATGGGGGTGTCGATGAGGATCAGCTTTTTCCCTATTCTATCCTGAATGCGTTTAATCTTGTCCAGACAGTCCGGCGCCGAGGAGAAGGGCGCCATCCACGCATCAATTCCGTACTGCAGGAAGGCGTTGATCACCTGAAGGGTGGCGTCAACGGTAGAATGATAATCCTTGATAAAAAGATCCGCCGCGTGTCCCGTATGACTCCAGCCAAAAATCCAGTTCGACCCGATTAATAACCTCGGCAGGGAAACCCCCGCCACCGTTGTTCTGGGAAATGCCATGTTATACTCCTTGCTATATTATT
>JAIRXN010000034.1 GCA_031268245.1 Treponema sp.
TTCAGTTATTGAACAACATCCGCTTAAAAACGCGATTTTGCAAGGCTAAAGCATGGCTTTAGCCTGAAAAATCGCAAGACTTGTTCAGTAACCAACCGGGTTACTGAACAAGTCTAATAATCCATTTGTTTAGGACAGAACACTACTTAATCCGATCCAACAGTATCTCTACCCGATCCTTGTATCTTTCCGGAGAAGCCGCGGCGGCGTCCTGAAGAAAGGCTACGGCTTCGCTGTTTTTGCCTGAGGCAATGGAGTTAAGTCCCAGCGCATAGGAGATAAGAGCCCTGTCCGCTCCGTACTCAAGACTGGAACGGTAGTATTGCTCCGCAAGACTGTAGTTTTTTTCGTCATAGGCAATAAGGCCCAGGTAATAATAGGGAATGTGCTGGGCCGGTTTCTGATCCAGTGCGGCCATAAAGGCCAGTTCCGCAGTAACGGGATCTCCTGAACCGTAAGCCTTTGTGCCTTCATCCACCAGTTCCGCAAAGGTTCTGCGGGAGGCGATATAGGCGCTAAAGTCTGCGGAAAAGGCAGGCTGGGGAGACCATGCGGAGATCCGCCCGTACACCGCTTCTCCGTTTTCCGCGGCGTTTTTTGCATCGTCAAGGATCATGAAACTTTCTATCATGCTTCTAAAGTATTCTTCCCTTCCGGAATTGAGAAAGAAGGAAACCAGAGCCCAGGCGGAAGCCGGGAAATTTTCCGGCACAGTCCCGCTGTCCGCCAGTAAAATTGCCTCTACCCCGGGCATTCTGCTTCCCATGGTCTTTACCGTATTAAGCCAGGAGAGGTTTTCCTCGTAGGAGAGTTCCCCGTTTTCATCGGCCTTGAGGCTGCTGAAATAGACGGCGAATCCTTCCCGCATCCATGCCGGCGGGTTGGACACAAAGGCCCGTAAAAACTGAATGAATGCATGGTGGGGAATCTGCCCGGCCCTTTCATCCGCGGAGGTGTGGATTACCAGTTCCCGCCTTTCCGGGCTTGCATAGTGAAGGTACACGGCCCCCGGCCTGTCCGAACCGAGTCTTGAACCGACATAATCGGTGTATGCCTGCCCGTTATCAATAAGAGTAACCCGCAGGGGCAGTGCGGCCTTTGATTCATCAAAACGGAAAAGTCTGTTGTATACCGTAAACCGGGCTTCCAGTTCTTTTGAAAGAAGATCCGTTATGCGGCTGTCTCCTGAAAATACATAATGAACGCTTCCGGTTCCGCTCTGGGCAAAAAGCCTTCCGCCCGCAAGCAGCAGCAGTACCGCTGTCAGAACCAATCCTGTTTTTTTCACTCGAGTCTCCTTCCCAAAACCGCCTATTAGGGTTACCGGACAAGTCTATTCTACGATCTTGTCGATGATAATATTTACCTCTTCAATAAGTATACTGGTATAACGTTCAAGGTTGTCGATAATGTACTGCTGCAGGGTATGCATGTTTCCCCCCAACTGAGTACCGTAGGGCACGTCAATGGTAAGGGCGAGCCTGTAGCCCATCTCTTCATCCTTGATGACAATTTTTTTTATTTTGATTCCCGGATTATACTCATCCATGCAGTGGATAACCATCTGGCTCAGGGCAGCTTCGCTGATTATCACCTTGCCCCGCTTGGAGTATTCAGGCCGTACTACCGACTTTTCGTGAACCTTGGGTGTCGATGCAATTCCTGTCGGCCCTCCCTTCCGGCGGAAGATTCTGATGGCGTCATAAAAAATGTGGGGATAGCTCCGTTTGATTTCGATGGAGGGTACGGGGATGACGTGCTTCCCTTCTATGCGCCTGGTGCGGATTGCCTTGTCGATTTCCTCCTGGGTGGCGATGTCCTCTATCTTGATGAGCTTTGAAGGAGGGGGAAGCTGCAGCCGGGCGGCAATCTTGTTTGCCATCTTTTCGCTGGTTCCCAGAATCAGTATCTTCTTGAACTTTTCTCCCTGGAGCTTGCGGGCAACCTCATCCCGCTGGGCCTTTTCGTCAAAGAGAGCCACCTTGACCGCCGCCATAAAGGTTTTTTCCTTCTTGGCGGAGTGTCCCGCCAGAATCCGGTTTTCCCGGATCAAAAGCCCGTCGTCAATGATAAAATCCACCCCGTACTTCTGGGCTACCAGGGCCGCCCGGAAACTCTTTCCCGTGCCGCTTTCCCCGATAAGGGCCAGGGTTTTTACCCTTTTTATCTTCCAGAAGATGTCCCGCCACATATTTTTTATTATAGGGCTTTGACGCGCAGAAGGTAAAGCGGAAACGGCGTCTTATTCAAGACGGCGTCCTATTCAACTCATGTTACGCAAGGACATATTATTAACCACAGACCACACAGACCACACGGACTTTTGGGTCAAAATTCAGGCTTTTGTCCGTGTCGTCAGTGTCGTCCGTGGTTAAATTTCCTGGGTTGCGTAAGGTGAATTATTCAAGAATGAAACCGGGGAATAATTCTTTAATCCGGGCGCTGAATCTTTCCGGCAGGGGCGCAGTAATACTGCGGGGCAGGGCGGGGAGCAGGATTTCCGCTTCTCCGGTTTTTAGGAGACGCCAGGCGTGAAGGAAGAAAGGCCGGCCCCCGGCGCGGCCTGAATACTTCCTGTCGCCCGCCAGAGGGTGTCCGTGGAAGGCGGCCTGGGCGCGGATCTGGTGGGTTCTCCCGGTTTCAATCTCCGCAGAGATAAGGCTGTATGTTCTGCCGGAGACAAGGGGCCTCACTCTTGTAACGGCCCTTTTCGGAAGATCCTCCCCCCGGCGTTCCCGCGCAGACATGCGCAGAAATTGTGCGGGCCCTTTGTGTATACGGCTTACGCCGCTCTCCCTGTCCCGTTCAAGATCCTCCTCCCAAAACTCTTCGTCCCCGGCAAAACCTTCCACGAGGGCAAGGTACTGTTTAACCAGCAGCCTTTCCCGAAGCGCCGCGCTGAAGGCCCTTGCCCCCTCAAGACTCACCGGGAAGGCGATGACGCCGCTTGTGGGTTTGTCGAGCCTGTGCAGGGGGCCGGGCTTAAAGGAGAGGGAGGGGGAAAGTTTCGGCGAGAGGTAGCCGCGTACCAGGGTTTCAAGGCTCCCTTTCCCGTGGCTTGCCAGTCCTGCCGGTTTGTTCAGTATGAGAAGGCCGGTGTCTTCATAAAGTATATCGAGTATATCGAGTATACCGGGAGGCGGAACTTCCGGCGAAGGCTCCGCAAGCCGGGATGCGTCTTCATTTTCCCTGGCGGGAATACTGATGCTTTGACCCGGCCGGATACGGGTTCCCGGCCCCGCCCTTTTGCCGTCCAGCTTTACCCGGCCCTGGCGGAGCAGGCGCTGGATGGCCGAGAGGGGAACCCCGGGCAGGGCCTTGCGGAGAATCAA
>JAIRXN010000064.1 GCA_031268245.1 Treponema sp.
CAGGGCCAGCGCATATAAAAAGTTGAGGAAATGAGCTATACTTGGCATGGTTTTCTGGGAGGGAACCATGGAAAACGAAACAAAACCATTAGCACCGATAATGAACTATTTTTCGGCCATTCAGGACCCCCGGATAGAGCGGAACAAGCTCAGATATAAGGACCTATTGCCTGGTAAGCCGGTATGTACCGGAAGTTCCGGTCCAACTGTTAAGTGTTACACTTATTGTGTTACTATCAAGAAGTACGGCAAAACCTATCTCATGGTTAAGATCCGTATTTATCAATCTGGCAGTTATACCGTCCATGATGTATGTTCCGTGTTGTCCGGTTGAATCGCCATACCCTGAACCGGTGATGGTTATTACCATCCATTCTCCGGCAATAAGCCCGCCCCATCTTCCGGACAAACCGCCGTTGTTGCTGCCGCTGTTATTACTGACGTTATTGTTGTCGCCGCCGTTGCTTGTACCGGTATTACAGCCGATAACCGCCATAATGAATGCCGACAGAACCACCAGCACTCCTATCAGCAAAAATTTGTTCCTCTTCATTGAACGATCTCCTTTGCGGTTTCCCACCTTCAAAAATTTTATACCCCTCCCCTCATAAAAATAGAGTATACTAGTTTTTATTACGTGTCAAGATTTTTTATTCCCCTGTATGACTCTTCTTATGGTGATTTTTCAAAATTTGGAGGGAATTGTCTCAATTAGGCACTATAATGATGTCTATTTGTGGTATTGGACACTGTATGTAACGCCGCTGGGGAATTTGCCATTCTCAAGCCGCTGACAAAAGATAGAAATACAAACCATGGAAGCGAAAAGGCCTGATTTACGGCGGATTTTAGCGGCAAACATCAAAGAGCAGCGTACTATCCTTGGAATTTCACAGGAAAAGCTGGCTGAAATGGCAGGATTGTCCTGGCAGACGATCAACAGCATCGAATGTCAGCGGACATGGGTAAGCGATAACACGCTGGAAACCCTCGCCAATGTCTTCAAAATCGAAACATTTCAACTGCTTCTGCCTCTTGAACTTAGAATGCTTTTATCCCAGGACGGCATGGAGACCCTGCATCAACTAATACAGGCCAAAAGATCCTATGACGAATCTTTTAATGAAATCATTTGCCCAAAACGGCCGCTTCCATGAATGTACGGGGAAATAAAATTCCATGCCCCCGGGCCCCCGGTACGCCATCACCGAAGATACTATGGATTTTTAAATCTTAGAAAAATAGAGTATGAAAGGGTCTACTATGTGCTAAATCTTTCCGGATGAGGTACATCGTTCCAAACGGCCCTCATAAGGCGGTGATTCGCTCCCGTACCATTTCGCTGATGATATCCGCCGGGGTTTTGTGAGCGGCTATCGCCATGGTCAATAGGTAATCCGCCGTAAAGGAGTCAACCGTTATTGAATGGGCAGATTGGACAGTCAAGGCCGCCTTCCGCCGAGCGAAAAATCCCGTCCCGTTGAGGCCGGGCTTAGGCGGGTTCTTTGTCCATTTTTCATCAAGGGCATCGTATTCTTCTTCGGTCATGTCAGGCATAATTTCTCCTACTCATTCTTGAGCAGATGTTTATGGATATTCCGGCATTCCATGGCATGAAATACCCGAACCGTATCTTGATCAAGAATGGTGTAATAAATCTCAAGCGCTTTCGCGTTGCGGTCAAAACCGATAAGCAACCGTTTATTTTCGGTATCATCGCCTTCCAGTTCACCGTCATATCGAACAGTATCAATAGCCCACCGAATATCGGCCTCGTTTATACCATGCTTGAAGGCCGACTGACAAAACTTAACCTCAACATCCACGTTTCCAGTATACCAGATTTTCCATTCAAAGGGAATACGTTCGTTCCAAAATTCACGCCGCAGGGGTGATGATCCGGAATGAAACCGCCGGAATGACAGTAGCGGGAAATTGGTAAAATTCTGCCTTCCGTTAAAGGCTAAGGATCTGCGCAGTTCCTGAATCAGTACGTATTCTCGTCCATGGCTTCAAATTTCTCCCGTACCTGCCGGAGCAGGGCCAGTTCACGGTTGATGATCTTTTCGTAGTCAAGTTCCCCGCTTTCCATGCGGCCCGCCTCATCTTCCCAGAACTGGATTTTCTTCAGGTTTATAAAGCGGAAACGTCTCTCCTGTGCTTTCTCCATCCATTCTTTGGCGCCCTGCCAGTAGTAAAGGGCGGTTTTATAGCAGGTTTCCGCGGTTTTAAGGCTCTCAAGATTCTCTTCCTTCCAGGGGGCATTGTAAAAATATGCGTTCCGCTTGTTCCACTTGTTTCCCAGAAAGAGGTACTGTTCGATAAGTTTCAGGTGCAGGTGCATGTTAAAAAGGTAGCGGTATTTTTCCCATTCCTTTTCGTTTTCAATAAGAGCCAAAGCGTAGAGGGGATTACAGAAATCCGCTTTTACGGCCTTTTCCAGCCAGTAGATATTCTCCATTGTGTCGTCGGGGTTCTGAATCAAGTGAAGATGATAGAGCCGGTAGTACTGTTCCTTGTAGGTAACAAAATAGGCCTCTGTTCTGAATGCCGGAGCGAAAAAAAGGACGAATGCCGAAAAAACAAGTAGTATCTTTTTGCCCGGATTCTCAAGTCTCATCCTCAGATTCTCCTCTCTTTCAGGCTATTCCCTGTTGCTGTTCCAGAATGTCAAATTGCGGAACAGGCTCCCCTTTCCTGAAATATCGGCATTTCACGGATAAAATTCCACACGGTAAGGGCCACCGTTTCGGCTCTCTCCCGGGCATCTACAAGCTCAACCCTGGCTCCCCTTTCCCGGTAATAGGGTATCAAATCCAGATAACTCCGGCGTACCCGGATCTGGAATTCCGGGTATTCAAAGATCTCTTTTTCTTCTCTGTGCCTGATCCGCTCCTCGGCAATATGGGGATCAAGATCCAGAATGATGATCAATTCCGGCAGGGGAAAGGCTTCGTTGAGGAGCCGGGGAAGATCGTTTCCGCAGGCGATGCCCTGGTACACGAGAGAAGAGGGGGAGTAGCGGTCGGAAACGACGAATTCTCCCCGGCTTGCACGCTCAACAATGCCTTCAGGGCCATAGAGGTGCTCTCCCCGGTCCGCGGCAAAGAGTCGCGCCAGAGTCTCGGGTTTGAAAACGGTTTCACCTTTCAGGCAGGAACGTATCACGCGGCCGATGGGATCTCCTGTAGGTTCGCAGGTGGTAAAAAGCGGCGGCAAAGGAGCGGCGGAACTGCCTGATCCGTGTTCCTCAAAACGGCGGCTCAGCATTTTAATCTGTGTACTGGTTCCTGTTCCGTCTCCCCCCTCAAATACGGCAAAATTCTTAAGGACATTCATGTCCGCATAGTACCATGACCATTCTCCATATACAATTCTCGCTTCTCCCGCCGCCTTCCGCCATATCAAGCCGATACTATTATTGGAAAAAGATCTTGTATCGTTGTAATCTTATGGGGGGGAAATTTTTTTTCAAAATGCCGGGTTTTCGATAAGCGGCCATAAGGATTTATAAACTCATTTTGTACACGGCTCAGACAGGTAGAACCGGATTTGTCACTATTCTCCTCATCATGGCGGCTCTGACATTCTTTTCCGCCATTGTCCTCCGGCCTCTGCAGAAGTTTCTTTTTGAAAGACTGGAAGCCGGATGGGATTCTTTCATCGCCCAGGGGGAAGATTTTCTGGGTCAGGAGATCAAATACCGGTCGGTAAGCCCTTCCTTTGCCGGTTCCCTGAACATTAAGGGTGTCCGGATAGGAACTGCGGATGAAAAACCGCTGCTTTCAATCGCAAGAGTAAGGATCTCGTTCTCCCTGATAGAGCTTCTCTTTGGAAACCATGATCCGCTGGAATCTCTGCGCGGTATCCGCATAGAAAGACCCCTTATCAACTTTGACGCCGAAGCGGACAGGGATCTTCTTCGGCGTTTCTCCGTTCTCTCCGCGGATCAGGACGGCCTTCAGGAATTTCTTGATTCCTTTCCGGAAAAGCTTAAAATCAGAATACGCCGCGGGGGTTTTACCTTTGCTAAGGCGGAGGACTATGTTCATGCCGCCGATCTGGCCCTGGATCTTTCTTTCAAAAACGGCGCCGTCTTAGTGCTTGGCAAAATGAAGGCCGGCGCGGAATTGCATTCCCTTGCCGGACCGGATCTAAAAAAAATAACAGCCCTTTCCACGGCGCCCGGCCTGCCGGATTTGGAATTTCTCAACAAGCCCATGCTTTTCTCCATGTCCGCCAGGATAAAGGGAAGCCTCTCTCCGGATTTTTCTACAGGCAATGGGCGTATCATTCTCTCTTCGTTTTCAGGCGGCTTTTTTCGTCTCAAGCCCGTGGGGCTGGATCTTTCCCTGGAAAACCAAAACATTGTCATTACCCGGATGAAAGACAGACATCCAATCGATTTTTTATTAACCGTTGGTATGGAAACAGGGCTGGCTTCCCTGCATCTGGAAAACCGGAATCTTGCGCTCAAAGATCTTTTTTTTCTGGAAGGAAACCTGAAAAACTATAACCGTTTCCTCTCTGCCGTTGCCGATGGATCTTTGGATCTCCTCGCGGGGCCGGATATTCTTAATTACCGGATCGATATGCAGGCTCGTATCCGGGAACCGGGGCCCTTCGGTATCCAGGCCCTGGTAATGAGAGCGGATGGAGACAGGGACGGGATTCGGATTGACAATGCCGGGCTGGATATCAGGCAGGGCGGGGCTTCTTTTCAGGGCAGTCTGGCTTTTGTACCGTTCTCACCAAACGGCATGATCCGCTTCCGGAATTTCGGCTTTTCAGGAATTTCCGGGCTTAACGGGGATATTGCGGTTACCACCCTGGGAAGGGAGATCAACTTCTTTGCCGATACAATTTCTTCCGGTTCCACGGAACTTGCCGCCCTGGATATCCAGCTAAGTCTCGCCGGCAGCGGTTTTTCCTTTGCCGCTTCGGCCCTTCGTTTTACAGGAACCGAATCTTATGAGGAAGAAGTCAATATCAGTAATATTTCTCTTTCCGGTGTCTATGATCAGCTTTCCGGCATGGAAGCAAGTCTCTATCTTGATTCGTTCTCTGTAGGAGATCTTGTCGAAATGAGCAGTCCCTTTTCCGTCCTGCCGGAACTGCCCCCGGTGTTTTGGGCTGTTTTGGAAGATATTTCCATTACCGCGGAAGTATTTGTTACTACCGATTTTGAGTACCTTCTCTACAATGCTCCGCGTATAGCCATTGCATACAGCGGCTCCTTTCCTTCCTCGAAGCTGAACGACATTGTTACCCTTGTCTCCGTATCGGGAACCAATCAGCGTTTCAGTCTGAACGAAGGTCAGGTCATCTGGCCGGGAGGAAGGCTGGAGATGAGCGGGGATGCGGATTTTTCCCAAACGCAAAATATTACCTTTTCCCTGACGAGCACCTTGCAGGATCTTTCCTATTATTTTAACGGAACCATACTGGATAAACACTCCTTGAGCCTTCTGGGATCCTACGGCCTGGAACTCTATATCAGTTCCTCCGGGACGGGGTATTCGGGGTATCTGGAGGCGAAAGAAGTTCCCTTCACGTTCAGAAACCAGGTTGCATCTTTGAGTATTTCTTCTTCTTTCCGCTATGAGGATGCTCTGCTCTGGTCGATAATACTCGAGAGCTTTACCATAATAAACCTCAATACCCCGGCGTCTCCCATCACCAATATCGGCATGTCCGGATACATGGATCAAAACGGGGTACTCGTTCCCAATTTGACTTTTGACGACGGCCGCAGCCCCCTCTCCGGAAACGCCGCGTGCACCTGGGCTGATGGTTTCCGGAACCTGCAGTTCAGTTTCCGGATGGCCGGCGATCAGGGCCTGGAAAATCTCAGTCTGGAAGGCGTCTTCATAGATCAGGAACTGGATTTAACTCTCTTGGGCAGGAGAGTCAAACTCGGCCGGGTCTTGGAAAATGCCTACGACGGGATACTGGATGCTACTCTTTCCCTAAGGTGGCGTTCCGTTGATGACTTCCGGGCGGAAATTTTACTCTCTTCCTTCAGCGCCCATATCCAGGACACGGATTTAACGGCTGCCGGTACTGTTTTTATAGATAACCGGGAGATAAGCCTTGAAGGGTTAAGCCTTAACTATGGGGCCTTCAATGCACAGCTTCCCTCAATGATCATCAACCGGGAAGAGGGGAGGGCGGAGACTCGCGCTTCTCTGCAGGGGGCGGCGGCGGGACGTACTTTTGACGTATCCCTTTATCTGGATGCGGAAGGGATGCCTATCTCCTCCTGGTTCCGGCTCACGGAAGCCCTCAAGGTTTTTAAGGGAAACCTCAGGGTGGAAAGCTTCCGTTACGATACCATAGAGGCGGAGGAAGCCTTTAATTTTGTGTTTTCCCGTACTCTCGATGCGGCAGGCGGTTCGGTTATTTCGGTAAACGGCGGGCCCCAAAACATGCTCAGGCTGGAACTCAATGAAGGAGGGGATTTTTATGCGGGGCTCTCAAAGCCTTCTCCCATCCGGGGTTCAGTCTTCGGTAAACTCAGCCCCTCAACTATAGATGCCCAGGCCCCGGATCTCTATGTCGATCTGCCGGGAATCTGGCGTTTTGTCCCTCCCGGCCAGGGACTGGTTCTCTCAGGCGGCTATGTCAGGGCCCAGGTATCTATCCGGGGGCCTCTGGGGGATCCGGAATTTTTCGGAACTGCCAGGGGAAACAGTGTGCGCATACAAGTGCCTGAATTCCTTACAGAGGACATCAGGCCGGCGCCGGTTGACGTGCTTATTGAAGGCAGCGAAATGAACTTTGGGCCTCTGGGAGCCGCCGTAGGCAGAGGGGGCGGCACGATTACGGGCTGGTTCCGTTTCGACCGCTGGATACCTAATATCTTCAGTATAAACATAGACGTTGACTCCGGTACTCCCATTCCCTTCGGTTTTGACATATCAGGCTTTTTGGCTCATGGAAATGCGTCAGGAAAGCTGAATCTTTCCATGGAAGACATGATCCTCACCGTTTCGGGCGCCATTACCGCTCAGAATTCGGAGATAAGCCTTGATACCAATGAAATAAACGACGCCGCCTTTTCGGATCCTTTTGCCGGTTTGCTCTTTCCCGTACTGGTGAATCTGGATGTCACCACCGGTAACAAGGTGGAATTTGTCTGGCCCAATACCGATTTTCCAATTCTTCGCGCCTATGCGGATCAGGGAACCAGGGTTGAAGTGACCAGCGATTCCATTTCCCGGCGTTTTTCGATCAACAGTGACGTAAAACTCCGCAGCGGTGAGATATTTTACTTTGAGCGGAGTTTCTATATCCGGGAGGGGAGCCTTAGTTTCCGGGAAAACGAAGTCCAGTTTAATCCCCGGATCAACGCCAGGGCGGAAATTCGGGACCGTACCAACGACGGCCCGGTAACCATATCCCTCATCGTGGATAATGCCCCCCTTCTTTCCTTTACCGCACGGCTGGAATCCAGCCCGCCCCTCTCCCAGATGGAAATTTTTTCCCTGCTGGGACAAAACATTGCAGGTTCCAACATAGACGAGAATACCGGGGCGGTTCAGCGAGCCTTCCTCAACTCCAGCGCCGATATTTTGGCCCAGTTCCAGGTGGTCAGACGGGTTGAAAGGCTTACCAGAGACTTCCTGCACCTGGATATGTTCAGTATTCGTACCCAGTTTATCCAGAACGCTCTTTTTGACGCTACCGGACTCTTTGATTATAAGGCGCCCAGGAGGTATTCAAGCCGTTATCCCATGGTTTCCGGTAATTATCAGCAACCGGTTGACAGGAACGGCGGTGTCGGTAACTATTTTGATAATACAACTGTTTTTTTGGGTAAATACATAGGCAGGGGAATGTTTGTCCAGTCCATGCTGTCCCTGCGCTACGATGCCTATCCTGAGAACCTGGGAGGTTTCAGAATAGGAGAAAATCTCTCTATCGAGCCGGATATCAGCATTGAGTTGGATGGACCGATATTCGATATCCGATGGGATTTTGTTCCCCTCCATCCTGAGAATTTATTTGTTAACGATAGTTTTTTCAGCTTGATCTGGAGTTGGTCGTTCTAAGGGGTGTTGATGCATTTTAAGTATACGAGAGTTTTGAGCTTTATACCGGTGTTGATACTGCTTGCCTTTACGGGTTTTGCCCAGGAAAGCGGGGACGGCATGGCGGATCTTCCTGATAACTGGTATGAGGGTAAACCGATCAGGGAAATTGTCTTTGGAGAACTTGTGAATGTTGCACAGGGCGATCTGGACGGCATTGTACATTCTTTTATCGGCCGCATTTTCACCGAAGAAACCTACATGGAGCTCTACATGGCTCTGCTCAATACAGATTACTTTTCCGAACTTAGTCCCCAAATCATCCCGTACGATGAGAAGCTCAACGGGGTCATTATATCCTTCACGGTAATAGAAAACCCCATAGCCGCCAGGATCACCTTTTCGGGAAACCGGCATCTTCGTTCGCGGGAACTCACCGATGCTATTGCCTTCAAAAGAAGGCAGATCATAACCGACCGGGATCTTCGCGCCGCGGAGCAGGCAATCGTTAGAAAATACCGGGAATCCGGTTATCCCGACGCCAAGGCGGCGGCGGAGTACAATGAAAACAGTGCCGCCCCGGCGGTAAATTTCAGGATCGATGAGGGAAGCAAGATAACCCTGAGGGAAATTGTCATAAACGGAAACAGTAAATTCACGGACAGTACCCTGAAACGCCAGATGAGCCTCAAGGAAAAGCGTTTCTACAATGACGGCGCTTTTGAAGAAGAAAAACTGGTGGAAGACCAGGAAAAAATCATCCGGTATTACCATGACCGGGGATACATTGATATGGAGATCATCGATGTTCAGTCAAATATGCAAAAGGACTCGGATTCCAACAACAATCTGATAATCACCTATAACATCCGGGAGGGAAGTCAGTATCTTCTGGGAGACATTACATTTGAAGGGAACCAGATTTTTACCACCGAACAGCTTAACGAACAGATTACTTCCCTCAAAAAAACAGGCCTCGGCGCCGGCAGGGTTCAGGATCGGCCGGTGGTCAATGCCAGCAAGGTAGAGGCGGATCTCCAGCGGGTGGCGGATCTCTACTACGAAAATGGCTATATCTACAACACGATCAACCGGGTGGAAACAAGGGAACAGGGAGTGGTGTACTACAAGCTGGAAATAGTGGAACGGGGCCGCGCCCATATCGAAAGTATAAGCGTCCAGGGGAACGAAAAAACCAAGGATCAGGTTATACTCCGGGAAATTCCTCTGGAACCCGGGGATATTTTCTCCAAGGCCAAGATCCAGACCGGGATGCGGAACCTTTACAACCTTCAGTTTTTCTCCGGAGTAAACCCCGTTATCGAAGAAGGAACCGCGGGCAACCTGATGCAGTTGGTGATGGAGGTTGAGGAGCAGCCCTCTACCGATCTGCAGTTCGGCCTTACCTTCTCCGGAACCGCGGATCCGAATACCTTCCCTATTTCCGCAATGTTCAAACTGAATGACCGCAATCTCCTGGGTACCGGTAACTCCCTCGGGGTAGAGGTTACAGGCTCCCCCGATACAGCCAGCCTTACCCTGAGTCATAATCGCCGCTGGATCTTCGGGCTTCCCGTGAATGGCGGTATCGACTTTTCCGTGGGCTGGTCCAAGCGGGAAGCGGAAATGGACAACATAGCTCCCTTTTTCAACGGGGACGAAGACTATGCCTTCCCGGACGGTTTTTATTCCTATGACGACTACTACAATTCCGGAAAGAATCCCCCGGATAAGTACCTTATGCCATACGATCACTGGAACCTTTCTCTGGGTTTCAATACCGGCTACCGCTTCTACCTGCCTGCGGGGATACTGGCCCTGGGAGGAGGTTTCAGGCCGGGTATTGTCTTTAACAAGTTCGATCAGGGCCTCTACCGTCCCTTCGATCCTGTGCTGAGGGAAAACAATAACCGCTGGACTCCCTTCAATTCAGTCTGGGGCAGCGTTTCTCTTGATAACCGGGATCTCTTCTACGATCCTTCCGACGGCTACTACGCCATTCAGCGTCTGGGGATCTACGGATTATTCGATGTTGAAAATGAGCACTACATCAGATCCGATACCAAAGCCGAATTTTTCCACACGATTCTATCAAGACGGATCGGAGAACGCTACACCTTCAAGCTGATCTTCGGTATTCATAGCGGCCTTTCATTTCTCTTCCCCCAGCCGTTCCAGGCAATAGAGATTCAGAAAGCCAGCAGACTAGCCGTGGATGGGATCTTCAATGCCCGCGGCTGGAGCGGAGAATACTACAACAAGGGCCTGAGCCTCTGGGAAAACTGGATGGAATTGCGGATCCCCATTGTTCCCCAGATTATAGCCTGGGATTTCTTTCTCGACGGGGCGGGGATCAAGAAGACGCCTGAGTTATTCTTCAGCAAATTCAGCATAGAAGATATGCGCTTCAGCCTCGGCGGAGGCCTGCGTTTTGCCCTTCCCCAGTTCCCCTTCCGTTTCAGTTTTGCAAAACGCTTCAAGATCAATGGGGATGGCAGCTTCGACTGGCAGCGCGGGGCTATTTTCTACGATGGCAGCAATCCTCTTTCGGGAGTGGATTTTGTCTTGTCTTTCGCCATGTCTACATACTAAAATGGGTAAAATGGAACGGTTATGAAAAAAAACAATAGAGGTTCTTTCAAAACTTCAGTTTTGAAAGAACAACCTTTACAAAAGGCGGTTTTGCAGGCCGTAGGCCGAAAAACCGCAAAAGCCCCGGCAAAACCAACCGGGTTTTGCAAGAGGCTCAGTATCCTTTTTCTTTTGATTTTTAGCGTCTCTGCGGGCGTGTGGGCCCAGCAGTTAACCCGTTTTGCCGTCGTAGACCTCTCCAAGGTCTATACCTCCTTTTTTCGGGATTCACGGGCGGTACGGGAATTTGAGGAGCGCAGCGCCAGGGTTCAGAAAGATATCGACAGGATGACCGCCGAAATTCAGGATATAAAACGGCAGCAGGCGGAAGCGGAACTCCAGGGAGACCGGGAAAAGGCGCTCCGGCTGGAAAGCGATGTCTACCGGAGGCAGGAATTTCTCAAGGAATACTACAACCTCAAAAAGGCGGAACTTGAGGATCAGAGGCGCAAGCTTACCCAGTCCGAATCCTTTTTGGAACAGGTATACGCCGAGATCCGCTACATTGCCGAAAGCGAAGGTTACAGCATGGTTCTCAATCTCAAAGATAATACGGGTATCCTCTGGTATAGCCCTACCGTTGATATTACCGACAAGCTCATCCAGAATTTGACGGACAAAGCCAAACGATAGTATACTAAGCAAGAAAAATTAGTATGCGGACAAAGAATATTTCTCGTGCGCCCCGGAGAGGGGCCGACCCTGCCAGTCCTATGCTGGAACAGTATAGGCGGATCAAAAGTGAACATAAGGAAGAAGTGCTTTTCTTTCGTCTGGGTGATTTCTATGAAATGTTTGCCGACGACGCATTGGAAATCTCCTCCCTGCTGAACCTGACACTCACCACCCGGAACGGCCTTCCTATGTGCGGAATTCCCTATCACGCCGCCAGGTCCTATATTGCGCGACTCCTCAAGGCGGGAAAAAAGGTGGCGATCTGCGAACAGCTCTCCGAGGCGGTGAAGGGGGGATCCATTATCGAGCGGAAAGTGGTGGAGATTATCACCCCGGGAACCACGGTAGACGAAGATTTTTTGGACAAGGGAAGTTCCAACTATCTTGCCTGCATCGCCTCCCGGGGGCCCCTGATCTCCTTCGCCTACATCGATCTTTCCACCGGAGACTTTTTTGCACGTTCTTTCGGCAGCTTTTCGGCAAAGGAAAAGCTGCGCGGCGAACTGGAGCGGATACAGGCGCGGGAATTGCTTGTTCAGGAATCCCTTCTGGAAGAAAATTCCGGAATTGCCGCTGCCATCGGCGATCAAAACGGAATAGTGGTAAACCGCTGGGCCGACTGGCTGTTCGACATGGAAAGGAGCGCGGAAAGGCTCAAACGTCAATTTTCCGTAACAAACCTCAAGGGCTTCGGTCTTGAAGAGGGAAGCATCGAAATCCTCGCTGCCGGCGCCCTGCTGGATTACCTGGATGATACATCAAAAAGCCTTATACCCCATGTGTGTTCGATCCGGGTGTATCAGGACAGCGATTTTATGGGAATTGATGAGTCTACCCAGCGGAACCTGGAACTGGTACGGAACCTCCGGGACGGGGATACCCGTTTTTCCCTTCTGGAAGTACTCGATGAAACCCGGAGCGCCATGGGAAGGCGGCTCCTGAAAAGCCGCATCCTCATGCCGTTACAGGACATCAGGCAGATCAACGCCCGGCTTGACATGACGGAAAGCTTCTACCGGAATCAGGGGAAGCTTTCCAGCCTCCGGGAACTTCTGGGGAAAATGCAGGATCTTGAAAGGCTTTCGTCCCGGCTTGCCATGGACAAGGCCCACGGCAAGGATATGCTGACCATAAAAAACGCCCTGGAACACTTTTTTGATATTGAGGCCCTCTGCCCGGATCTCAATGCGCTTTATGAATCTACCGCAGCCCGTTCCCTGGGAAGAGAAGAATTTTCCCGGCTCAAAAGACTGGTTGAAATTCTCCAAAAAGGCATTCGGGATGATCCTTCGATCCTTTTGACCGAAGGCAACCTGATCCGCCCGGGCTACAATTCCAGGCTGGATGAACTCACGGCTCTCCGGGATTCAGGCCGTAAACTGCTGGAAAACTACCTGGAAGAGGAGAAGCTGCAGACAGGCATTACAAGCCTCAAGATCCGCTATAACAGGCTCATCGGCTACTTTTTTGAGGTTACCAAGGCGCAGCTTAACCGTGTTCCGGAACGCTTTATCCGGCGGCAGGGCATTGTTGCCGGAGAGCGCTTCACCACGGACAGGCTGGCGGCCCTGGAATCGGATATCAACGGAGCCTCGGACAGGATCATAGATCTGGAAAAGGAACTGTTTCTTGAACTGCGGGAAGAGGCCAAAAAATGCCTCAGGGAGATTGCCGCGGCAAGCCGCCGGATCGCCGAAATTGATGTTGCCCAGTCTGCCGCCAGGGCGGCCACAATTCATGGTTGGACACGTCCCGTTCTTGACGGAGAGGGGAGGCTGAAAATTCTTGAAGGCCGGCATCCTGTGGTGGAAGCCCATCTTCCCAGAGGAGAGTTTATCCCTAATGACATCATCCTGGACAGTAAAGAGATCCGTTTTGCGCTCATCACCGGCCCCAACATGGCGGGAAAATCAACCTATCTACGCCAGGCGGCCCTGATCTGCATCATGGCCCAGATGGGAAGTTTCGTCCCTGCCGGGGAAGCCCTCATCGGTATATGCGACAGAATCTATTGCCGGGTTGGAGCCTCGGACAATCTGGCCCGCGGGGAATCGACTTTTCTCGCGGAAATGAGTGAAACCGCCTATATTCTCCATACCGCCACGGAGAAAAGTCTTGTGATCATGGATGAAGTCGGACGGGGAACCGGAACCACGGACGGTCTTTCCATTGCCTGGGCGGTGAGCGAGGATCTCCTCAACCGGATCGGATGCAGAACCCTCTTTGCCACCCATTATCATGAACTTTCCGGAATGGAGCATCCCCATCTGGCAAACCGTTCAATGGAGGTGCTGGATCAGGGGGGAGAGATCGTCTTCCTGCGGAAACTCAAGGAAGGCCCCAGCGCCGAATCCTACGGCCTCCATGCAGCCTCCCTGGCGGGCTTGCCCCGGCAGGTACTTGACCGGGCCGCCTTTATTCAGGAGGCATTCAAGGCTAGAGAGCTTTCCGCATCCCGGGATTCCGTTCCGGCAAAAACGGCCCTCAAGAGTCCGCCGCTTGGTTCTCTCTCCAGCCCCGGTAAAGCGCTTCTCAATGAAATCTCCATGCTGGAAATAGAACGGATGACGCCGATAGAGGCGCTGTACAAACTCCATGAGTTAAAGGAACGGTTCGGTTCAGAAACCTCTTTCCGTCCGGTTCCTGCCCGTCCCAAAAAGATCCGTCCCCCGGAAGACAACCCTTCGCTTTTTGATTTGTGGTGAGGTTTTTTAAATTGAGGCTGTTCCAAAACTCCGGTTTGTGGAATAAGCCCACACCGGCCTTTCTCTTTGAAGCAATTCACAGGCCCGCACCCTATACAGGGTATGAAACTCTCTTACGCGGTATCATTTTTGCGGGAATTGCTTTTTCCCGGCGGCTGCGCGCTCTGCGGAACCGCACTGCTCAATGCAGAAGAAACCTGGTACGGCCTCTGCTCAGAGTGCCGGGAGAAACTGCGGCTTGAAAAAACCAAACGCTGCAATTTCTGCGGCCGGCCGCTTATTTCCGAACTGGATTCCTGTATTTCCTGCAGGGAAAACCATGAAAGTTCAGACCCGGACAAAACAATCTCACTTTTCCCCTATTCCGGCCTTTACAGGCGCTTATTAACGGCCTATAAATTCGGAAAAAATACCTGTCTGGGCCATTTCCTGGCGGAAAAAATAATGGAAACGATAAAGCTGTTTCCCTTTTCAGAATTGCCTGTTCTCGTCCCGGTTCCGCCGCGGCCGGGGAAAATCAGAAAAACAGGCTGGGATCAGATCGCATATCTTGCCCTGCTTCTGGAGAGGGAAAAATCCTGCAGGATTCTCCGCTGCCTCAAGCGCCTCCCTTCGGAAACCCAGAAGAAACTCAACCGGGAAAAACGCCGGGGAAACCTTAAAGGACGAATCGTTTTAGGCAAAAAGGTTCCCAGGAACCTCATCATCTTTGATGATGTGATCACCACCGGTTCTACCTTCCGGGCATGTTCTGCGGCATTGCGGGAAGGAGGCGCCGAAAGGGTTTATGCCCTCAGCCTCTTCTATGATTGAGTTTAATTCAGCCTGATGTTATAATGATATAATGAGTTGTTATAAAATCACCGGAGAAGAAATCCGGCGTCTCCGGAAACTGGCAAAAAAGCAGAAGGAATACGCCGCCCTTCCTGTCATGGAGGAGCGCTCGGAACAGTGGCGTTGCAATAATGACGGGCTTCCGGCCATTCCGCCCGTGGTGGTGGAAACCTGGACCTTTGATCCCGATTTTATGCCCGAATCGATTTTTGCCTGCGAGAGTCCCGTCGCTCGTAAAATCGAATACCGTCTGCTCAAGAATATCAGGGAATACGAGATCATCAGGGACGACAAGGTTATGCCCTCTTATTACCCCATCGACTGGAAAATTGACATTGACTGGTTTGGCATCGCTGCAGGAACGACCCATGCGGCGGACGCTCGGGGACGGGAGATTGGTTTTTCCTATGACGCCCCTGTCAAGGATTTGGAAAAGGACTTTCATCTTTTAAAGCCTGTTTCAATTAACTTTGACCGGGAAGGAACTCTGAAGGAGAAAGAATTTATTGAAGAGATTCTTAACGGGATACTCCCGGTAACCATACGCGGAGAGATACATCATATTGAATTAAGCAACCATGCCGTAAGCCTTTGCGGGATGGAAAACCTCTGGATGTTTCTTTTTGACTGTCCCGATGCGGTAAAGGAACTGATGAATTATCTGACCTCGAATCACCATAGACTTCTCGATTTTTATGAAGCCGAAAAAATCCTCACCTCTACCGGGGGGAATTCCGATATAGGTCAGTCAAGCTACGGATTCACCGCCGGGCTTCCCGAAAAAGAGCCGGGATCATATACCTGCAAGGATCTTTGGATGTTTATCGAAATGGAAGAAACTTCGTCCATATCTGGAGGGATGTTTGAAGAATTCTTTCTGCCCCATGCGGCAAGCCTCGCTTCCCGGGCAGGAGCCGTCTACTACGGCTGCTGCGAACCCATGCAGCGAAACTGGCCTGCCCTTTACAAGGCCATGCCCCATATACGCAAACTTTCCATATCGCCGTACAGTGACGAAGAAAAAATGGGAGAGATGCTCCGCAATACCGGTGTTGTCTATTCCCGAAAACCCGGACCCGGCTACCTGGGTGTGGCCGGACGCCTCGATGAAGATGCATGGAGAAGCCATATTGCCGCTACCTTTAAGGCTGTACGGGGCGGCCCCTGTGAGATTATAATGCGGGATATTTACCGGGTGCCGGATCTTGAAAGCGTAGGCCGGGCGGTGGAAATCGTCCGTGAAGAAGCGAAGAAATTTTACGGCTAAAGGTCCATTGAACGGAACTGGGCGTGTATGGGTTCGTGCGAAACAGGCTCATCTTCCGGATATAATCACCTTGAACCGCGCGTAGGCTTTTTCCCACCGGCCTTCTTCGGCGGGCAGGTAGTCGCTTATCTCAGTAGTGGCGGCCACAACATCGCGGATCTGGCTTATCGACGAAAGGTCACCCGCCCCATAAGCCTGGAGCAGCAGGTTCCCCATGGCGGTTCCCTCCGAAGGGCCGGCCTTTACGGGCAGGGCCGCGGCCGAGGCGATAAATGTGTTTAAGAGGCGGTCTTTGCTTCCGCCTCCCACGACGTGGATAATACGTATCTCTTTATGCGCTGCCCTTTGTATGCGTTCCAGGACGTTCCGGTATTTTAGGGCAAGACTCTCGTAAACAACCCGGCTGATTGTCCCTATGTCATCCGGTTTTACTTCGCCCTGCCCGGTTTTTTTAAGGTAAGCGCAAATCGCTTCGGGCATATCCTCGGGGTTAAAGAAATCGGGCGCATCGGGATCGATAAACGCGAAGAAAGGCCGCGCGTTTTCCGCCATTGCCATAATCGTATCGTAGCCCAGATCCGGCTTTGCCTTGTTCCAGCGACGCTTACTCTGCTGAAGTATCCACAGCCCCATGACGTTTTTCAGGAACAGCGATTTTCCCAGGGCGCCGCCCGAATTGGAAATGTTGAGATCGCAGGCGGTCTGGTTAAGCACCGGCTCGTCCAGTTCTGTGCCGAAGATGGACCATGTGCCGGAACTGATATAGGCAAAGTCGTCCCCCTTCGCGGGAATGGCAAGGGCAGCGCTGGCGGTGTCATGAACGGCCGGGGCGATGATCCTGACCCCCCGGTTTACGCCGGTATCGCCGGCAATATCGTCCCGCAAAACGCCGATAAGGTCTCCGGCAAAACAAAGCTTAGGGCATAGAGCGGCGGGGATATTAAAACGATCAAGAATATCCCCGTCCCACTTCTTCTCTTTGGTATCGACCATCATGGAAATGGAAGCGGTAGTGTACTCGCAGACAGGAGGCGCCCCCAGCAAAAGATGGAGAGAATCCCCCATGAACAAAAACCGGGCGGCCTCTTTTACGCAGCTTTCCGGATCTTCGTATTCCCTGATAAGTTGGTTAAGGGTATTAAATTCCAGAAACTGTATTCCTGTTTTTCCGTAAAGCCATTCCTTGTGGGGCAGCACCTTTTCCAGGCTGCCGGTCACGCGGCTGTCCCGGTATGAGTAGGGCAGATCCAGGAGCCGGTTACCGGCGTCAAAGAGGCCGTAATCGCAGCCCCAGGTATCGACGCCGATAGAGCACAGTTCCTTTCCGTATCTTACCGCGTACTTTCGCAGGCCCGCGAGGATCTCCTCGTAAAACCGGTAGATGTTCCAGCGCAAAGATCCCCTAAGCGAAAAATACCGGGTGGGAAAACGATGCAGTTCTTCCATTACCTGCTTTCCGTTCTCCAGAGTTCCGGCTATACAGCGGCCGCTGTCGGCCCCCAAATCAACAGAAAAATACCGGTTCATGTATTACTCCTATGCTGCCTCGGCAATCTTTTCAAGCAGGGGAATATCAAGGGGATAATTGCCGAATTCCTTTACCGCGTCCAGAAAAGCCTTGTAGTTGACCGGGCTAATCCCGCTGTGGATAGAATTTGACGATGAAATAATAAGCCCGCCGCCGACGCCGCCCTTGAGCATACAGCGGGCAGTCTCGGTGCGTACCGCCTCAACCGGCTTGCTCACCAGCGTTTCTACGCAGTCCACATTGCCCTTAAAGGCAATACTACTGCCGTACTGTTTCTTTAA
>JAIRXN010000067.1 GCA_031268245.1 Treponema sp.
AGACCGCGCCGCCGGCGTATAATCCGATTCCAGCGAAAAGGGGGATGGAGAAATTGCTATCCAGTAAAGTATATTCATACTCATAGCCGTACTGCCCTTTTTCAGAGGAATAACCCGCAATTCCCAAAATGAACGCGCCTACACCCAGACCTTCGAGTACAGCGGTAATAGCACCGCCGCGTGTATCTCTCTGTATAAATGAACCGGTGCCAAAGACCAAATTTAAGGCCCCCGCCCTGATCCTTTCATTTCGCGAAAAATCCACTACTCCACCGCCGGACATAAGGCTTTTTACCACCGTATCATTTGCAATATTGAGGGTCTTGCTGTATTTTATAGCGGCGGTTTCAACCTCCAGCACCTGCCCTACAAAACGATAATTGCCGCCGACTATTCCCAGCGAACCGTTGACGATAAACTGGGCGCCCAGCATACGTCCGATCTGCTGGGCCGATTGATTGCTTACTTCCCCGGAATCGTTAAAGTCGATTTCCTCCCGGATCAAATCCAGATCTCTGCGGCTTAATACCGTCAAGCGCCCGTCATTGACCAGTACCGTGTTTAACTCGTCAATAACATAGGCGGACATTGCCTCTGATGAGGAACTAAAGTTCAGTACCGCAATCTTAGCACTCTCCTCAAACCTGTCGCTTATTTCTTCCCCGCAGGTTTTAATCGCTTCATCCAGGCTTACCGACTGGGAAAAAGCGGCAAAAGCCGTCAAGCTCAGCAGAAAAAACATCCAAAATAACCGTTTCATCCTGACCTCCACATAGTTTTGTTATTGGCTTATAAGCCAATAACAAAATATTATATGTCTAAAAGCATAATGTCAATAGCATATTTTGCTATTAAGCATATTTTGTAAAATATGGGCTTTAAAGAGAATTTAAAGGCTGAGTTGACGTATTCAGGGATGCTGGTCAAAGAGTTGGCCGAGCGGACGGGCCTCAAGAAGCATACCATTGACCAATACCTCAGCGTCCGGGGCAGGATGCCCGCCGCCGACGCTGCGGTAAAAATAGCCCGCGCCCTGGGCGTCTCGGTAGAGTATCTGGTAACGGGCGGCGAAACAGGAAACACAAATCAACTGTACGGCTTTTCCCCGGAGGTACGCCTTATGGCCCGGATTGCCGAGCAACTGAAGCCCGATTACCGAAGAATCGCACTGTCCCTGGTAAAGGCATTAAAGGAACATAAGGCGGCCGCCGCACAGCCGGAGTAAGAGTTTACCGGAAGGGAGCGCAGTGTTCCCGAAGGGAATGGAGCGAAACGGAAGCCTGGCGGAACTGCTGCTCCAAAGCCCTTGGCTACATCAACGAACGGCAGTTTTTTCGCATGTTCAAAAAGATAACCGGTAAAACACCGGGACAGTTTCGCAGAGAAAAAATCCCCGGAAAGAAAATGAAGAATTTCCCCCTGAAGTCAGGCCCCGGAGGGTTTAGGGCAACAATGATTAACTTTACACGGAAGCACCGCGGTTTTTCAGATTTTGCTCCCGTTTTTCGATCTCTTTTTTGACACGATCAATTTCTACAAGGATAGGATTCAAGTCCGGGGAATCCATGCTGAGGCTTCTTTCCTCCCGCTCTGAAAAGGCGGCATAGATTTCGGCGCCCAGCCTGCCGAGAAGTTTTTGGGCTTGCCCTTCAAGCTGTTTTATTTCCAGCATCAGGACGCCGCGTTCACCCAGATCCTGGGCTTTTTCCCCGGCCTTTGTAAGAAAATCTTTTGAAGCCTGGTAGCTCTTCTCGCTCCATTCCTGTGCCTTTTCTCCCGCCTTGGCTGCAAATTCTTTGGAAACAGTGGTTCCCTGATCAAAGAATTCCTTCATTCGTTCACTAAATTTCATATTTGTCTCCTCTCCGCCGCCGTACTATTTTTATTTTCGCTTAATTCCCAGAATAGTCAAATCGTCATACTGGTCATCCTCGGCAACTCCGGTATAGTACAGATAGTTTTCTCCGCCGGGATAATCTCTGGTATAGGAACAATAGTTCCGGTACTGAAGGAAGTGTTTTTTGAGGTATTCGTCTACCTTTTTGTCTACCAGAACCCGGGAATTGTCATCAAAATTGGGTGATTTATAGCAACGGAACATCTTTTCCACCGAAACCATACCCATAATAACCTCTTCCACCTTTCCTTCGCAGTCCGAAAAGTCGAATTTGAGATCGTGGTCATCACCTTCAGGGTTATGCCACTTGTGAAGTGTATAGGTTCCTTTATTCATCACCGCATTGATGATCTCCTGAACCCGGTCGGGTCCCATTTCCTCATCCCCCTGGCCTACCACATGGTTCTCGTGCGGGGTGTCATTGGGAGCGTCTCCCTGGGTACAGATTATTTCCTTAAAGTTACTATCCCGGAATTTGCGCTTGGCCTCTTCGATACCGTCGGTAAAGAGCAGAAGTATGTCTCCGCGATCCAGTGTCAGTGTCTGGACAGTATAACCGCCCTTGGATTCAACAAGGAAGTTAGGGAGTACCCCGGTGGCGGGAGTCTCCGGCAGGGTAACGGTTTTTATACGGCCTTCGGATGCATCAAACATGTGGACAATGTTATCGCCCGCATTGCAAAAACGGACAAGGCCGGTCTGGGAATCGAAGAGGCAGAGGGTAAAGGCGGCAAAACGGCCTTTGAAGGCCAGTGTCTCGATGAAGTCATTTATCTGGTACACCACTTCTTCAATATGCATACCTTTGGCGGTGGGCTTCCACTGCTTGAAGTAGCCGAGAAACATGGTTGCCACCTGGATCATTATCAGGGCGGCCGGAATTCCTTTACCGGCCACGTCACACTTGATAACGGCATAGTAGCGTCCGTCCAGATCCTGATAATCAAAGTAATCCCCGGAAACGCCCTTTGCTCCTTCGTAATACCCGAAGAATTGTACATTCTTTGCGTCCTTGAAGCCGCTGGTAAGCTTGTTCCCGTCCCTGTCCTGTTCCAGGGGAATGAACTTCTTCTGGATTTCCTTGCCGATGGAAAGATCGCTGGCCGCCATGGCCGCCTTTACAAGGCCGTGGGTCATGTCGTTGATGGTGTTCCCCAAAACGGCGATTTCATCACGGGAACGGATATGGATATCTACACCGGCAAGCTGGGCCTTGTCTTCCGTATCCCGGATCCGTTCTACGTGGCTCACGAGGCGGGAAATAGGTCTGATGATGAGGCTGGAAAGTACCAGGGCGCCGATGGCGCCGATGGCAATGGCTGCCAGGGCGACGATGAGGATCACCCGCAGGAGACCCTGCTGGCCTTCTGAAATTGAGTCGATGATTGAACTGATATCGACTTCCAGACGCACAAGTCCCCGGAAATAGTAATCTTCCGCACCCTGACGGTACATGATCGGCTTAAAGAAGATGAAACGCCGGTTGCCGTCGGCAGGCAGGGATCCGGTGGAGAATTCAGGCTCGGAACCGATGGTCCGGCCGATTTCCGTGAGGGCTTCATTCAATCTGGTTTCCAGAGAACGGGTGGTTACCTGAATATCATTGAGACGCCGGAGGCTTTCCTCATCGGTTCTGAGAGCAAGTGATATGCCTTCCTGGTTGAGGGCGGCAATGTTAGCGGTAAGATCCCCTACACGGATCTGGGCTTCCCGGTTAAGCTCTGCGGCTATGCCCTGGAGTCTGCCGGAAAGACTGTCTTCAAGCCTGGAAACGCCTGCCTGGAATTCGGCGGTACCGATCTTTGCCTCAATGTTATCGTCATTGGTTGCCCATACCTGATCGTCAAATATGCTTGTTCCGGGACTGTATCCCGTGATGGTTACATAGTCAGCCTCGGGGATGGCGGCGCTCTGGGCGGGAAGGAAGCCCAATTCCAACACGTTTCCTGAGGGGAGATAGGCCCTGGCGCTCGAGGCGAGACCTTCCAGAAGTACGGCAGACCTGTCCCAGAGTCCCTGGAGCAGGGTTTCCTGCTGGGTTCGGGTCATCTGCAGATAGAGAGGAGCGGAGACCATGATTACAACGAGGAGTACCAGGACGATGGTAAAGGAGGCCATTTTGAGTCTTAGGCCGACACCCCGGCGTTTGATGCGTGTAACCCGTTTTTTCTTTTCCGAAGGCATAAAATCTCCTGTTAAGAGAGCCATGGCTTCCACCTGTATTACGGCAGTTTCGGCGATTACGCTGCCGATACCCCGAATGGAAACCACAAGTCCGAGAAGGCAGAAGGCAGTTATAATAACAACTATCAAGAGGCTTGAATCAAGCGTAAAGCGGCCGGCATCCCGCGCGATCCAGGAAGGCTGCCAGAGCCGGGAATAATCCCCGAATTTAACCGTTCCGGTTTCATCCACCGCAATCAGGGGAGCAGTAACATAGCGCCCCCGTGCGGGATGATCCATTCCCAGCATGTAAAGGCCCTTTTCCAGATCTTCCACCCGGAGTCCGGAAATTTCCCGGTCTGAATTGATCCGGTAATCTCTGCGGTTAAGATAGAATTCCCTGTCATAGGGAGGCATACCGTCCCTATCCAGGAAGATACGGTATACATACCCGTCGCGGGAGAAGCCCCGGCCCAGTATTCTCACGTATACTATACCCTGTTCATCCTGGTCTGAATCTATATAGGTGACGTAGGTATAGGGAATATACTTGTTTGTCCTGAAAAAGATAGTGGAAGCGGGCCCTATGTTACCTACTTCGTCAATGGCGGAAACAGTAAAACGCCAGATTCCGTCATCCTGGTTTAGAAAAGAGGCGCCGGTTTCGACTCCCAGAATCCGGGCGGGAAGATTTACCGGCTCATCATAGTCTGAATAGGCTTCTTCAAATTCCTCAGGGCTCCGGCCGGCAGAGAGTTCCGGAGAGCCTACATACTCAAGATTCCAGGTATAGCCTGTCACATCCGAAGCCGGAGGCGGATTCCAGTTCATGCTGAAGGTATTGGAGAGAAGGTAACCATCTTCATCTATTTCGGGCGGAACTATTGCGGCGGCGGGAGGAGGCGTGGTGTCTCTTATATACTCCATCCTGGCCGGCCGCGACCAGTTTCCTGCAAAATCCTGGGCAATTACAGAAAAGTACCATACGCCATCTTCCAGGGCGGTAAGATTCATTACCGTACTGGAATCATTCGCCGAATTGTAAACCTGTATCCGTTTTGGAGGCTCTTCATGTTCATCCTTTGTCCAAATCCAGGAGAAACCTATAATGCCTGAAGGATCCGGGGGAGTATTCCAGGAAACCTGCACACGGTCTCCCCGGCTTCTCCGGGAAGGGACAAAATTCAGGACGGAAAGACGAGGCGCGGCAACCGAATGATCGGGTTCGATGGAATAGATGCGTCCCTGTCCCTGGGATACTACCTGCCAAAAGATGAAGATACCGTCTATATCCACAATGGGCCGGGCAAAGGAGGAATCTCCTGAAGAACCGGAAATGTCATAGTTCTGCCAGTCAAAAGCGGAACGCTGGGCAAGGAAGATCCGGTTGCCTCCGCGGCGGTTATCGAACCAGAATACCGTGGGTTCCCCCTGGTACACGATCGCCATGGGGTTATTGCAGTAGGCCTCATTGCCGTTGATCCGTTCCGGTCTGCCCTGTATGTAACCGCCGTCTCCGATGGAAGCCCCGTAGATTTGGGGAGAGCCGATGCCGAAACGCCGTTCCCAGACCAGAAAAAGCCTTTCCCCGGTATTGATAAGGTAGGGACGCTGGTTATCAAAACTGCCCGCCTCGGCGGAAGTATTCATAACCGGGTCGCGGAAATCGGTAAAAAGCCGGGCGGCGGACCATGTTTCCCCGCCATCGACAGAGGTTTTCATGAAAAGCTGAAAGGCGGGGATCGTGGAAGCGCCGCCTACAAAAGACTGAAAAATCACATAATCCATGTTTCCCAGCGCCGCATAGGTTGGAAGAAAGTTGAGGTTTAGACTGGTATCCGTGACAAAAAGCTCAAAGGGCGTCCAGTTGATACCGTCCTGCGAACGGGCAAAATATATCGACAGTGATTGTTCAAAACCCCGTGTAATGAAAAGGTAGTAGCCGCCCTGGGGCCTGGCATAGATACGGGGCGCTATGGAACTTTCCGAACCGGAACCGATCCGGTAAGAACTGAAGCTTTCTCCCATATCATCGGAGATGAGGATCTCCGTGTCCGTGGTAGAGGCTGCCGCGGCAATAAAGATACGGCTATCGCTATCCATGACCGCGCTGAGAATGGCAGGCTGGGTGCCCGAATAGGTGTAGGGGCCCCCGATCCGGCGGCGGAGTTCCCATTCTTCGCCGGGTTTTTTGAGGGCGATTGATACCCAGATGCGGCCTTCCGCTCCTTCCTGGGCGGGAGCTTCCGCTTCCTGCCAGGCCGCCAGGGAGAGATCCTCCGAGTATGCGGATACGGGAAAACTGCCCGGCGACTGGGAGAAAAGTTTCGGAGTCTCCCAGTAAAAATCGGAAAGGGAATACACAAAGCCGCCTGAGAGAAAAAGCAGGAACATCAGAAAACTTCGTTTTCTGTCCAGTTTTCTGTACAATTGATGAATTTTTGAGCTTAACAGGACTGAAAGACGCCGCAGTGTTCGGGAATATGTCATAATATGGACTGGATCCTCCGCTGGAGTTCCTGAATACGGGTAGAATTCCGGTTTTTGGGATCCTGCAGGAGCTGCTGGACAATTGCCAAGGCCATGAGGGTATTTCCCGACTGAAGTTCCCGTACCGCCCGCTGGTATTCCTGCTCGGTATTACTGTCAAGTACGATATTGCCCCTGCCCCCCAGTTCGGTCTGAACCCGGTCTTTTAGATTCATGGCGACTGTATTATTGGGATTGAGTAAGAGAGCCTCATTAAGCTGTTCCAGGGCTACCTCATACTGGAGACGGTTGTTTGCCTCCACAATACGGCCGGCCGCATTGGCCAGTTCCCTGGAGCGGGCAACGGCCCTGGGGTCAGGATCGGGAGGCCGGTAGCCCATATCAATTTCCGCCTGCCTGATAGCAGCCTGTATTCCGGGATAGCCGGGATTGATCCCGGCCAGGTTTTCGAGTTCCGCGAAGGATTCCAGGGAACGGCGGTTGGGTCTTGTTCCCGCCACCGCTTCGTTGAAACGCCGGATAAAAGATTCGTTAAAGGCCGCAGGATCGGTAAGCTGATCCATTCTGAGTTCAAGCATGCCCGCTTCCTGGTTTACCGGGAATATGAGTTTAACTTCCTGGGTTTTCTGCCGGGCCTCGCTGAATTTGGCAATTCCCTCCCTGCGCTGATTTCCGTTGATCAGCCTGACGCCTTCGTTGTAGCTCTTGTTGGCATCGGAAAGAAGCTGGCTCATCTCGGCAAAGAGAGGCGCAGTAGCGGGAATCGTTCTTCCCGAATGGAGGGAGAGAGCGCCCCGGACTACGGTGAGCCAGTAGGAAACTTCGGTGTCCTCATCCACATTGGTTATCCGCCAGCGGTTCTGGGCCCTGATGAGAAGCTCCTCCGCCTGTTCAAAGTTACCGGAAAAGTAGACCGTCCGGGCAGTATTCACCAGTTCGCGGACATCCCGAATGATAATCTCGTTTTCAATACGGTGGATCTCCGCTCCCAGGGCAACAACCCGTGTATCCCAATCCTGCCGCAGGGAAGAAGATTCCTGAAGTGCCAAAGATTCGTTGTAACGGTCCGTAGCCCGCTGGATTCTGTCACGGGCAATATCGAAATTGTTTCCGGACAGGGCATTCCGGGCTTCCTGATAGAGCCGCTCACCGTCGAGCCTATAGGTTTCAGCCTGGGCAATCTCAGTCCGGGCCTGGCTTGTCATGGAATTCCCCCTGGTACGGAGGGAAGCCAACTCCCCTCGCAGAGCCTCGGCCTGGCCGCGGAGATCCGTTATCCCGGCAGCTGCATCGGGGGGCTCGGCGTCGTACAGGGTCAAAGTTTCGCTTGCCGCGGCTAAATCGGCGTCCAGACGGGAATCCATTTGGGTAACAAGAGCCAGGGCTTCGGAAGGATAATGGGCAATAACAAGGGCGCCGTCTGCCCGAACCTGACTGATGCCCTGAAAGAAACGATCCGCCTCGGCAAATTCATTCCGCCGTTCTCCTACCCGCCTTTCAAGTTCACCGTTGGCTATACGGAAGTAGCGGAGAGCCGCTTCCTCTTCTCCCATTCTGAATGAGTCCTTAAAGCCGGTAAGAATGTCTCCGGCTTCCCGGAGAACGGTACGAGTTTCTTCAATTTGTGCCAATTCCACAGGGTATTCGGCCTGAAGGCCGTCAACGATGCTGTTTTCTTCACCGATTCCGCCCAGCAGACGATCGGCGTCTTCAACCAATGCGCCGAAAGACTGACGGATACCCGCCTCCCTGTTCATGGCGGCCTGGGAGTCGCTTCCATCCTGCCGGAAATCGGCGGCGGAAGCCCGGGCAGTCTGAGAGAGGGTCTCGTAACGGGAACCCAACTCTTCCCCGGCGCTCAGGGTTACCGCCATCCTGTTCCGGATTTCCCAGCCCAGCACATCGGAGGCCCGGGCCGAATTCACCTCCCGGCCGAAAAGACTGATCGATCCGGTTCCGCCGGCACTCTCCATTCCGGCAGACCGGCGGCGAAAGGCGGTTTCCGAATCGATGAATTCCAGGGGGTAGTCTAAATAACTCCGGAAAAGCGTAAATGCGCTAAGCGCCAGGGAATAATTAGACCTTCTGGTTTCCTCCTCAGCGGAACGGTAACTATTGAGGGCCAGAGAACCGGCGCTTTGCTCCATTCGGGATACGGTACCGTTCCAGAGACCTTCCAGGGCGCCGATTATCCCTTCCTGTATACTTTCCCCGCTCCGTCCGTGAATAAGCCGGGTGGCAAAGGAGAGAAAGGAACGGTCATTGAGGGCATTGTCTTCCTCCTGGATCAGGACAAGCTGGGCGTCAAAGTAATATGCCGTTTCCTGAAGTATCTCCTGCAAACGGATCATGTCCTGAAGCAGGGGTTCCGCCTGCCTGAAAACAGGATCTATCCGGGCAGGAACCGCATTGCTCTTTTCAAGTTCATCCATTTGGGCGGTCAAATTTACCAGAGACCCGGCAATCGGGGGAAACTGCAGTTGGATACTTGCCAGATCCTCAATCCCCCGGCGCACCCGGCTCTCTACCTCTTCTCCGTAACCGGACCGGAAAAAATCTTCCTGGTAGATATCAAGGCCCGAAACATAGGTATTCAGAGCCTCCGCATAGCTGCCGGCATCCAGTTGGGCCCTTCCCTGGACAAGAAGGTTCTGGAGACGGTTACGGTTATAGGTAAAAAGGGCCAGATCCCTGGTACGCTGGAGAAATTCCTGGGCCTGAGGGTTTCTGGGAGATTCCAGGTTTTCAAGCGCCCTGGTCAGGGCAAGCACCTTTTCCGAATTCCCCGGATCGTTGACCATTGTCTCCATGAGTTCGAGGGCGACCGCATTGTACTCGGTACGAACCTTCATGATCTTCTTCAAACGAACCTGGGCGGCTTCAAAATTATCGGGATTTTTTTTGATATAGAGAGAAAGGCTCAGAATGGCCTCGTCATAATGCTTTTGCTCGATGAGTTCATCGACTCTGGACAGATCGGCATCCTTCTTCCCTCCTGCATAGAGAAGCCCTGCGGGTAAAAACCAGCAGAACACAAGAAGAGAAACGATCCATGTGCCCGGACGGAGCCTGTAATTCATCTATTCCCCATATAGATAAAATATCGGAATTATTATACTTGACATCATAGAATAATTCATTATTCCGATATATAGTATATCTGGATGAAGACAAAGTTTCGCCTGTTGTATGCCATGTTCTTTCTCTTTTTCTGCCTGAACCCGGCCGGGGTTCTCCATGCCCTTGATTTTGACGCCGATGCATACGGCGATATTTCCGATTATCTGGACGATGTCTACGGAATCGACGATAATGCGGGGCTTACCGCCTTTCCGGTGCTCAATGTACCCATGGGCGGAAGGGCGGAAGGTATGGCAACGGCTTTTACAGCCGTAGCGGATGATGTTTCCTTTATTGAATATAATCCGGCAGGTTCATCTCTACTCGAATTTTCGGAATTGGGGATATTTCACAACAACTGGATAGCGGATACCAAGGTTGAAGGGGCTGTTTTCGCAACACGGTTCAAAAATCAGAAAAATCTGGGACTGGGGGGGGCCGCAAAATGGCTCTACCTTCCCTTTACCGAATACAATATCTACGGCGACCGGGCTTCCAAGGGCTACTATTCCGAGGCGGAAGCAATTCTGAACGCTTCTTATACATTCCTCTCCGGTTATTATTTTTCCGGCTTTTCGGTGGGCATGAACCTGAAAGGGGCCTTCCGCTTTGTGCCCGACTATTCCGATGCGAACAATACGGATAACTACCAGGGCCAGCTCATCGAAGGTTCGGGCCGCTCCCAGTCTACCGGTATGGCTATGGCGGATATAGGCGTTCTTACCCGTTTTGACTTCCTCAAGACCTACTATTCCAGGGACAGGAATATGTCGGCCGCAGTGGTTTTTAAGAATCTGGGGCCCCCGGCAATGGACGATCCTCTGCCTACTGCGGCAACCGTCGCCCTGGCCTACAAGCCCCTGAGACCCCTGCTTATTTCAATGGATTTTTCACTGCCGTTCAACATGATGAATCCCGAACTTTCAGAAAAACCCTACGGCGCCATAGGTTTTGCCGCCAATGTAACCAATTTCCTCTCCATGAGGGCCGGGCTTTTGGCTAAGACGGGTAATTTCCGGGTAACCGTGGGAAGCGCCGTTACCATTGACCGGATCTCACTGGATCTCAACTACTCCATAGATCTTTTAACCCAACTGCAGCCCATGAACCGCATAAGCCTGGGAGTGAGGCTTAATCTTGGCGATCAGGGCCGTAAAGAACTGAGCCTGAAGGTTGATGAAATCTACCTTTTAAGTCTTGAGGCTTATGCGGCCGGAAATGCGGCGGAAGCCGGGCGCAGTCTGGAAGAGGCCCTGAAACTCAATCCCCAGTATGCCCCTGCCCAGGAACTCCTACAGACCATAAACGCCGCCCAGGCGGTACAGGATCAAATGGACGAACTGCAGCGCCTGAATTTCTAGGGGAGCGCCGGTTTATTCGGGAATCAAGAAATTTGCCACAAACGGGACAGCGAAAACCGGCGCTTCATATATCTTTCATGAATGAGGCTGTTCCAAAACTTCAGTTTTTGGAACAGCTACCTTGAATTTAGTGGAAAAACCGGGCTTTTGCCGGTTTTTCCAAGAGCTTGTTCCGAAACTAACCGAGTTTTGGAACAAGCTC
>JAIRXN010000135.1 GCA_031268245.1 Treponema sp.
CCGATGCCGAAAACCCGGTGAAAGGTTACAAACAACAGGGGCCCCAGATTGTTTACAATGGCCTGGCTGCCGTAACCCAGATAGCAGGCCGCCAGGGTAGAACGGAAAGAAAGCTTCACACTGCACCTCTTTAATTGGAAGAGATTTTATTCTATCAGGAAAAGGGTAAAGGGTGAATGGACTTGCGAGACAACCCGGCTGCTTGTCTCACAAATTCGGGTAAAAAGTTCGTTTTGCCGGACATAGGTTTCCCTTTAGTCTATTTTTCTTGCTTTTCCCCCGGAATTTTGCGATATTAAAAACAAAAACATTACAAATAAAGGCGGAAGTATGTCGGACCAAAGTGTAGTGCCCATAGATCAGATATTACCACATAAATTGCCCCTGGTAGCCCTGATGGGCCGTCCTATTTTCCCGGGGATCTTTACGCCGATCATGATCGGCAACCCGGTAGATGTAAAGGTTGTGGAAGAAGCGGTTGCGGGGAACGGGCTCATAGGACTCGTGATGCTTCTCAACGAAACCGAGACTCCCGGTATCGGCGATCTTTACTCGGTGGGAACCGCTGCGAAGATTGTTAAGAAGATAAACCTGCCCGACGGCGGGGTGAATATTTTCATTTCTACCCTGAAGCGTTTCGCGGTGCGCAAGTCTCTGCACGACCAGAATCCCATTGTTGCCGCGGTGGAGTACCTTGAGGACGAGGAGGACGACACCAGCGAAGTGAAGGCTCTGACCAGGGCGCTGATCAGCGAGATGAAGCAGATTTCCGAGAATAATCCCCTCTTTTCCGAAGAGATGCGGCTCAACATGATAAACATCGACCATCCGGGGAAGATTGCGGATTTTATCGCCAGTATTCTCAATATCGACAAGGCGGAACAGCAGAAGATCCTTGAAATTCTCAATGTTCGCAAGCGTATGGAGCAGGTACTGGTCTTTATCAAAAAGGAACAGGAACTTCTGCGGATTCAGAAGCGGATTCAGAAGGAGATCAACGAAAAAATCGAAAAAAGTCAGCGGGACTACTTCCTTAAAGAAGAACTCAAGGCGATCAAGACCGAACTGGGGATGGTTACCGATGCAAAAAGTTCAGATTACCAGAAATTCAGGGAGAAATTCGACGCTTTTCAATTTGAAGGCGAGGTAAAGGAGGCCGTTAATCAGGAACTGGAGAAATTCAACATCATGGAGCCCAACTCTCCTGAGTATGTGGTAACCCGCAATTATCTTGACCTTATCGCGAGTCTGCCCTGGATGGAGAGCGAGCCTGAACATTTTGACCTTTCCAGGGCCCAGGACATTCTGGAGGCAGATCACTACGGGCTTAAGGATGTAAAGGAGAGGATTGTCGAGTATCTGGCGGTAAGGAAGCTGCGGAACGATACCAAGGGTTCTATTATCTGTCTTGTGGGGCCGCCGGGGGTGGGGAAGACGAGCGTAGGCCGTTCCATTGCCCGCTCCCTGGGAAAGGAATTTTTCCGTTTCTCCGTGGGCGGCATGAGGGATGAGGCGGAGATCAAGGGTCATCGCCGTACCTATATCGGCGCCCTGCCGGGGAAGATCATCCAGGGGCTCAAGATCGTCAAAACCCGCGACCCGGTGTTCATGATCGATGAAATCGACAAGATGGGGGCTTCCTACCAGGGCGATCCTGCATCCGCCCTCCTTGAGGTGCTTGATCCGGAGCAGAATACTGCCTTCCGGGATCACTACCTGGATCTGCCTTTCGATATTTCCCATATCTTTTTTATCGTTACCGCCAATACCCTGGATACGATTCCGCCGCCGCTCATTGACCGGATGGAGATTATCCAGCTTCCCGGCTACATTGATACGGAAAAGCTCGAAATCGCCAAACGTTACCTGGTGCCCAAGAGTCTTGAAAAGAACGGACTCAGGAAAAGTCAGGTGAAGTACACCAAGGATAGCCTCCTTCACATTGCCAACGGCTATGCGCGGGAAGCGGGGGTGCGGAATTTTGAAAAGAATCTGGACAAGATCCACCGGAAGCTGGCGAAACAAATCATAGAGAAGAATGAAGAAGCAAAGAAGAAGACTCAAGCCGAAGCGGGTCAGGATGATTCCGCTGCCGTTTCTTCAAACTCCAAACTGAAATTCGATCTTGACAAAAAGGCCGTCGAAAAGCACCTGGGTAAACCTATTTTCCCCGAAGAGGATATAAAAAAAGCCGACCGGCCCGGGATGAGTGTGGGGCTTGCCTGGACAAGTATGGGCGGCGATACTCTGGTGATTGAGGCTGCCTCGGTGCCCGGCAAGGAAGGTTTTACCCTTACGGGCAAGATGGGAGACGTGATGAAGGAGAGTGCCGCCATCGCCATGACGGTGGCCCGTAAGCTTGGTACGGAGCGCTACAACATAGGGCTTGACTGGTTCGAAAAGAACCACATTCACCTCCATATCCCCGAAGGGGCAACCCCCAAGGACGGCCCTTCGGCAGGGATCACCATGGCTACCGCCCTCCTCAGCCTGATGCGGGGGAAAATTATCAGTTCCAACCTCGTCATGACCGGGGAGTTGAGTCTGACAGGCCAGGTATTGCCAATCGGGGGCCTCAAGGAGAAGACCATTGCCGCACGGCGGAACAAGGCCCGGCATATCATCATCCCTAAACAGAATGTCCGGGATCTCGACGATATTCCCGACTATGTGAAGAAGGGCATAGAATTCCATCCGGTGGAACGTTTTGACGAGGTGCTGGCTCTGGCGCTGCCGAATTGAACAATGTATGAACATCCGAAACTGAGGGCTTTTACCGCCAGCCTGGACGCCCTCTTCGATGAGGCGGACAACTTTCTGGAGGAACACTGGGGCGGCGCCTTTGCCCTGCATCCCAACCGGCCTGAGCGCGGGACTACCGGCAATCCGGCCATGGACGGCCTCTTTGAGATCATCCCCGACTTTACCCCCGGCATAGGAAGCAAAAAAGGGAGAGGCTACCTGGTTTCTTTCCGTGCCGCCACCCTGGAACGGATCCCTCCGGAACAGTTTGAATTCCTTATGGAAGAAACCGCGGCCTTCATCAAACGGAAACTCCCCGCCTACTTTCCCGGCCGCAGCCTGGAACTTGTCCGTGACGGCGCACGTTTCAAAATAACCGGCGACTTTTCTTTAGGCGCGGCCTGAAGCTTTTTT
>JAIRXN010000218.1 GCA_031268245.1 Treponema sp.
CTGATGTAGGTTTTTCCATAAAATATACAGGTGGAACATGGCTGAAGAAGTAGAAAACACACAAAAACCGAACGTGGAACTCATCAAGCGCAGTCCGGCGGAGCACGAAGCAACAGGGCAGGAAGTTTCTCCCGAAAAAAAGGATGGCTCCCGGAAAGGAAAGGCCGAGGCGCCCCCCCGAAAGATTATTGTGGTAAAAAAGAAGCCCCAGAATCCTCCTGCCGCACCCAATCCCAGGAAGATGCAGCCCAAGGTAGTTGTAGCAGGTCAGCGGCCAAAGGATTCTTCCGAAGACTCCAGGGAAAGCCGGGATGAAAAGCCCAGAGATGACAGCCATGTTGCCTCTTTCCCTGTAACTCAACGGCCCGCTGCGGCCGCGGGCAGGGTAGGGGGAAAACCGGTAGGCCCTCCTCCCCGCCGTGAAGAAGGCCCGCGGGGGTCCTCACCGCCTTTCTCAAGCCGTCCCGCCGGAACAGCAGGCAGAACCGGAGGCCGTCCCTCAGGTCCTCCGCGTGGCGGAGGCGGCTTCCGTCCTGCAGGAGGCCCTCCGCGGCCGGGCTTTGGTCAGGGCGCCCGTCCCGGCGGGGGTAGGCCCGGTTTTGGTCAGGGCAGACCCGGCTTCGGCCCGAGACCCGCAGGAGGCCCCAACCGCAGCGGAGGGCCCGCCACGACGGCTCCTCTGCCGGAAGGCAAGGGCACCGCGAAGCGTATCTTCAAGGCCAAGAAAACGGTTAATTACCGTAAAGAAAAAGAACACGAGATGGAGGAGAAACTCCTCCAGACCAAGAAAAGAATAACCCAAACGACCAATCCGGTACCCAAGAGTATCGATATCATGGAGGTTATATCTGTTTCGGAACTTGCCCGCAAGATGAACCTAAAGGCTTCCGATCTTATCCAGAAACTGATGAGCATGGGGATGATGGTTACCATCAACCAGCAGATCGACGCGGAAACCGCCACGATTCTTGCGGCGGAATTCGGAGCGGATGTAAAGATCATCAGCCTCTATGATGAAACGGTAATCTCCTCTACTTCGGATGATGGGGCGGAACTCAAACCCCGGCCGCCGGTGGTTACCGTAATGGGCCATGTTGATCACGGCAAGACCAAGCTTCTCGATGCGATCCGCAGTACCGATGTGGTAGGGGGAGAATTCGGCGGTATCACCCAGCATATCGGCGCCTATATGGTGGATACTTCCGAAGGCCGCATCACCTTCCTGGATACCCCCGGCCACGAAGCCTTTACCCGTATGCGGGCCAGAGGCGCCCAGGTTACCGACATAGTGGTGCTCGTAGTGGCCGCTGACGACGGAGTCATGCCTCAGACCGTGGAAGCGATCAACCACGCCAAAGAGGCGAATGTTCCAATCATCGTAGCGGTAAACAAGATAGACAAAGCTGAGGCTAACCCCGACCGGGTAAAGAGCCAGCTTGCGGATCTGGGACTCAGCCCGGAAGAGTGGGGAGGGCAAACCATGTTTGTGGAGCTTTCCGCTCTCAAAAAGCAGGGCATCGAGAAACTCATCGACGCCATACTCCTCCAGGCGGAAATTCTCGATCTCAAGGTCAACTACAGCCACGTTGCCGAAGGCAAGATCCTGGAATCCCAGATAGATCATGGCCGGGGCATCGTTGCCACCATCATGGTCGAAAGGGGGACTCTCAGGGTGGGAGACTCCTTTGTAGCGGGGATCTGGCCCGGAAAGGTGAGGGCCGTCTTCAACGACAAAGGAGAAAAACTCGAAGAGGCCACCCCTTCAATGCCGGTGGTAGTTCTCGGTTTTGAAGGCATTCCCAATGCGGGAGACCCCTTCCAGGTGGTGGAAGATGAAAAACTTGCACGCGGTTATTCTTCCAAACGCCAGGAACTCAAACGCTTTGAAGATGCCAAGAACATCAAGAAAGTTACCATGGATAACTTGCACGACATGATAAGCGACGGCGGCATACAGGAACTCAAGGTAATCATCAAGGCTGATGTTCAGGGTTCCGCGGAAGCTCTCAAGTCTAGTCTGGAAAAACTTTCCATGAAAGAGATCCGCCTCCATGTCATTCAGGCCCTTCCCGGCGCCATCAACGAAGGGGATGTGGATCTGGCTATTGCCTCCAATGCGATCATCATCGGTTTCAATGTCCGGCCTGTACCCAAAGCCAAGGCTCTTGCCGACCAGGAAAAGGTCGATATCCGGAAATACAATGTAATCTACAAGGCGGTGGAAGAGATCCAGCAGGCCATGGAAGGCATGCTCAAGCCTGATACAAAAGAAGAGGTCATCGGAATGGTAGAGGTGCGGAATATCTTCAAGGTTCCCAAGGCCGGTACCATTGCAGGCTGCTATGTACTCAGCGGTACGGTGAAGCGCAGCGCCAGTGTTAACCTTATCAGGAACGAAATAGTTATCCATACAGGAAAGATCTCCAGTCTCAAACGTTTCAAGGACGATGCCAGGGAAGTGGCCGCCGGCTTTGAATGCGGGCTGGGTATTAATGATTTCAATGACATTCAGGTAGACGATCAGCTTGAAGTATTCGAGATGGTGCAGGTTGCACGGAAACTCAGTTAGTGTCTGTCCACAAAGTCGGTTACTTTGCGGCCAGATTATTTTGAGGTAGTCTGTCTATAATGTGTCTACATTATAGACAGACTCTAGTTAGAGGGCGGAATTGCCGGAATATCGTACCGAACGTATTGGTCATCTGATACAGGAGAAGATCAGCGCCTTGATCCTCAACGGCAGCATCAAGGATCCCCGGGTAAACTCTTTTCTCTCCATTACCAGGGTGAATGTTTCAAGGGATCTCTCTTATGCGGATGTGTATGTCTCAAACATCAGCGGCAGGCCGGGAATTGCCAAAGGAACCGCGGGTCTGCAGAGCGCCGCGAGTTTCATCCAGGCCCGGCTTGCGGGAGAAATGCATATACGCAAGACACCCCGCCTCCGTTTCCATGAAGATTCAAGCATCCGTGAAGGGTTTGACATGATAAAAAAAATTGAAGAGCTAAATGCTCCAAAACAACCGGAGACAGATGAGAGCGGCGGAGCATAGGGACGGCCTTTTACTCCTGGACAAGGCGCCGGGGATCACCAGTTTTGACAGCCTCCGGCAGGTAAAAAAGGCTTTGAACACCAAAAAAGTCGGACACACGGGAACTCTGGACAAGTTCGCCTCCGGGCTTCTTGTAATCCTCACGGGCCGGGCGTTGAGACTAAGCCCCTGGTTTAGCCGCTGTAATAAGGAATATGAGGCCCTTATCCGTTTTGGAGAGGAAACCGATACCCTCGATCCTGAAGGCAGTGTGATTGCCGAAGCTCCTCTTCCGTCCCGGAAAGCGGTAGAAGAGGCGATACCCGCCTTTCTCGGGGAAATTTTACAGGTTCCGCCTGTGTATTCGGCCATTCATATCGGGGGAAAGCGGGCTTCGCAGCTTGCACGGGCCGGAGAAGTTCCCCGGATGAAAGAACGAAAGGTGAATATCTATAGTATCCGTCTCCTCTCCTGGGAACCGCCCCTGGGCTCTTTTTCCGTGAGCTGTTCCGGCGGAACCTATATCCGTTCACTGGCCCGGGATCTGGCCCTTGCCGCGGGAAGCAGGGGCCGCCTGGAAGCCCTCCGGCGGACAAGGGTTTCCGGTTTCCGGGTGGAAGAAGCCCTCAGGGAAGCGGTCCCCGAAGCGCTCATGGGCATAAAGCCGGAAATTTTCAGCCTTCTCGGGATGCCTGTTATTAAAGTAAAACTTCATGATATACAAAATATTATACATGGCGGGCCCCTTGGTACTCTGATGGATCATGCGGGACTACGTTTTTCCGCTGATAACGGCATGGAAAAACCCCCCGAAGATGATTTTTGCGCAGGGCTTTTCTCTGAAGACAACAGCTTCCTGGCGCTTGTAGAAAAAAAATCCGGCGTCTGGAGCTATGGGTTTGTTTTTGCACAGGCTGCTGAAACCCGCGCCGGCCCGTCACGTTTCCTGCATTCGCAGTCTGAAGGGGCACATGCGCATTATTGACTGGACGGACTACATACACAACAGAATATCCGAACCGGAGGAGGGAATTTCCCTCAGTATCGGTGTTTTTGACGGGGTTCACCGGGGCCATCAGGAGTTAATCCGGCGTATTACAGCCTCTCCCCATGTTCCGGCAGTCCTTACCTTTGCCCAAAACCCCCGTCAAGTCCTTAAAAAAGGAAACCCGTATGGAGAGATTACCGGTCTTTCCCGAAAACTGGCCATTATGGAAAGTCTCGGGGTGCTTCAGGCCCTGGTTATTGACTTTTCTACCGATTTCAGTATATTATCCGGGAGAGAATTCATCCGTCTTTTAACCGTAAAGCATAAAATCGGCCTTATGGTTGTGGGTTCCAATTTTCATTGCGGATTCAGGCAGGATACCGACGCCGCCCTTTTTAAGAGTATCTGTGAAAAGGCGGGGGTTAAAACAGAGGTCTTGCCGCCGCTTATGGAAGGCCGTCGGCCTGTCAGTTCCAGCAGAATTCGCTCTCTTGTAGCGGAGGGGGATTTACGGGGAGCCGCTTCCCTTTTGGGGAGACCTTACGGGATTGAGCTTCAGGGAATTAAAGCCTTCGGGACGGAAGATGGTTTTTACCGGGATGAAAACCCTGCTTTACGGCTCTTGCCTCCGGCAGGTGTATATCCTGTCAGGGTATTGAGTAATGGCGAATGGCTCGAAAGAACTCTCACGGTTCATGAGGGTTGTCTGTCGATTCCCTCAGTTTCAGATGCGGAATACGCAGAATTTTTATAATTTGTTCCCAAGGAGAATGAAAATATGGCATTAAGCAAAGATGAAACAACTTCCATTGTCAGCAAGTTCGGTAAAAGTGAAAAAGATACCGGCGCCACGGAAGTACAGATTGCTCTGCTTACCGAGCGGATCAACCAGCTCACAGAGCATTGCAAACAGTTCAAGAAGGACAAATCCAGTAACCGGGGTCTCTTAATCCTCGTCGGCCACCGCCGCCGGATTCTGAAATATCTTCAGCGCCGGGATCTTGAAAAGTACCGTTCCCTCATCAAGGAATTGGGGATCCGCAAATAATAATGCTTAAAAAAGTAACCTATCAAATAGCCGGAAAAGAGTTAATTCTCGAAACCGGCAGGATCGCAAGGCAGGCCAACGGTTCTGTTTTTGCCCAGTATGCGGGTTCTGCGGTGATTGCCACCGTGTGTTCGTCTTCAGAATCGGTGGAAGGTCTCGACTACGTTCCGCTGACTGTTGACTACAATGAAAAATACTATGCCGCCGGGAAGATCCCCGGAGGTTTCATCAAACGGGAAGGGAGGCCCAAGGACAAGGAGATCCTCATTTCCCGGCTCATAGACAGGCCCATGCGGCCTCTTTTCGACAAGAGCTTTGGCCGGGAAATCCAGATCGTACCCATGACGGTTTCCGCCGATATGGTCAATCCTCCCGATATTCTTGCCATTATAGCCAGTTCCGCGGCGGTACATATTTCCGATATCCCTTATAACGGCCCTATCGCCGGGGTGAGGATCTGCCAGGTTAACGGGGAACTTGTAGTCAATCCCACCTATGAAGAAATAGAGAAATCCACTCTGGAAATCGTGGTAGCGGGTACCAAAGACGGTATTACCATGGTAGAAGGGGGAGCCAAAGAGGCCGGCGAAGACCTCATGATCGAAGCCATGGACAAGGCCCGTGCGGTGATCCTCGAATTGTGTAATCTTCAGGAAGAGCTTCGCAGGCTTGCCGGGAAAGAAAAACTTCCCCTTACCGAATTCTCCGTCAAGCTGGAAAATGAAGAAGCCATCAGAGGCGCAGCCTATCCAAGGCTTGAAAAGGCCTGTTTCCTCCCCACAAAGGGAGAGAGGCACGACGGAATAAAGGCAGTAAAAAAAGAAATTGCGGAACAATACGTATCTCAACTGGAAGATGAAAAGCAGAAAAGGCTTTTTGACTCTCTCTTTGAAGACATGCAGTACCGGATCCTCCGCTCTTCGATTCTGGACAAGAACCGCCGGGTTGACGGCCGCGGGCTTGAGGATATCAGGCCGATTAGCTGTGAAGTGGGAATTCTCCCCAGACCCCATGGTTCAGCCCTCTTTACCAGAGGCGAGACCCAGGCTCTTGCGGTAAGCACCCTGGGAACTGTCTTTGATGAACAGATCTTCGACGACATAGAGGGGGACAAGCGGGAAAATTTCATCCTGCACTACAATTTCCCTCCCTATTCGGTAGGCGAAGTAGGACGTATGGGCACAGGCCGCCGGGAGATAGGACATGGAAACCTGGCCCGCCGTTCGCTGGAAGCCATGGTGCCCGGCAAAGATGAATTTCCCTATACCATCCGGGTGGTTTCTGAAATTACGGAGTCCAACGGTTCTTCGTCTATGGCATCCGTTTGCGGCGGCACACTTTCCATGCTTCATGCGGGGGTGCCGATGAAGAAACCCGTTGCGGGTATCGCCATGGGACTTGTCACGGAAGGTTCCGGCAAGGATGGTGAACGTTTTGCCGTTCTTTCCGACATTCTGGGGGAAGAAGACCACCTCGGAGACATGGACTTTAAGGTTGCCGGTACCCAGGACGGGATCACCGGTTTCCAGATGGATATCAAGATTGCCGGTGTTTCCACTGCCGTCATGCGGAAGGCTCTGGATCAGGCCAGGCAGGGAAGGCTCCACATCCTCTCCATCATGAATGCGACCATTTCAAAACCCTCTTCCGAAATCAGTGAATACGCTCCCAAGATCGTTACCCTCAAGATCGAGGTGGACAAGATCGGCGCGCTCATCGGCCCCGGGGGTAAAAACATCAAAGCCCTCTGCGAACAGTACAAGGTTACGATCAATACCGAAAACGACGGGACTGTGACCATCTACGGAAAGAACGCTAAGGATGCGGAAGAAGCCAAGATCGCCGTTATCGGTATCGCCGCAGATCCTGAAACCGGCCGGATCTACAACGGCAAAGTCATGAGGATCATGGATTTTGGCGCCTTTGTGGAGATTCTCCCCGGCAAGGAAGGGCTTGTTCATATCAGCAAGCTGTCCCGGCAGCGGATCAATACGGTTACTGAAGTTCTCCACGAAGGCCAGGAGATCCCGGTAAAGCTTTTGGAAATTGACAAGATGGGCCGGCTGAACCTTTCCTATATTGATGCAATTGATCCGGACGGAGAAGTTCCCGCCGGACAGGGCAGGGACGAGCGGCCCCGGCAGGGAAACAGGGATGGCGGAAAGTTCCGCCGTTAGTATAAAATTTATGCGGAAGGATTCCCGTGTCTCCCTGCCTGAATATGCCAGCGAGGGAGCGGCGGGAATGGATCTGCGGGCCTTTCTTCAAAAAGAGGTGCTGATGCCTCCCATGGGCAGGGCTAAAATTCCAACCGGCCTCTATGTTGAGATACCTCAGGGTTATGAGGCCCAGGTAAGGCCCCGTTCAGGTCTTGCAGCCCGTCACGGTGTTACGATCCTCAATTCTCCCGGTACCATAGATTCGGATTACCGGGGAGAACTGGAGATTCTGCTTGTCAATCTGGGAATCGAATCCTTTATCGTTCAAAACGGAGATCGTATTGCCCAACTGGTCATCGCCCCGGCAGCCCGGCTCCCTATGGAAGAAAGCGGGGCGCTGTCGGAGACCGCTCGGGGCGGAGGGGGCTTTGGCTCTACGGGAATATAGGGTATGGAGAAAACCGGCCCGGATGAAGCGCAAGGCGCTGAAAGCGGCAGTGTACAAGCTTTCCGGCCTGAAGAGACAGGACTGGAACAGAAGCTTAGCATTTCAAAGACCCTCTTCCGTTATGTGATCACGGAGGCTCTCTTTTCCTTTTGGGTTGCCTTTCTCTTTTTCTTTTTTATTTTTTTTGTCAACCAGCTTCTCCTGATGGCCCAGGAAATTCTTACCAAGCATGTACCCTTTAATCAGGTAGCCCTTCTCGTATTTTATTCCCTGCCTTCGATAATCGCCATGGCGGCTCCCTTTGCGTCTCTTGTGGGAACGCTCATGACCATAGGCCGGATGACAAGCGATAACGAAATTCTTGTGATGCTCTCATCGGGTCTTTCTTACCGGAATATTTTTATTCCCGCAATTTCAGTAGGGGTGGTGATTTCCCTGCTCTCTTTTTTTGCAAATGATGTGCTGCTTCCCGCGGGAACCGTTTCCTTTGCCCGGCTTTACCGCCGTATCCTTGTCTCGACCCCGGCCCTGGAACTGGAGGCCAATTCGGTGAAACGTTTCAAGGAAACTGTCATAGTCACCGGAGAGGTGATAGGCAATTCCATTGATTCTGTCCTCATTCTGGACAGAACCAGCGACGGGGAACGGCGTGTGATCATGGCCAATAATGCGGTACTTAAAGACGGAGGGAAAGACGGGCTCTCCCTGGATCTTGAGCGGGCATTCATCCAGTCTTCCAAGGAAGTAGCCCGCCAGGACTACGATTATGCCTCAACCCGTTATCTCCAGTATTGGATACCCCAGGAGGATCTCATCCAGGCTGTATCCTCCATCGGCCCCCGGGAGATGAGTTCCGTTGATGTATGGCGGGAGATAAAAAAAAAGACGGCGGATCTGGGCGTCAGACTGGATGAACAGTATGGCCGTGTTACTTCACAGGCCCTGCTCCTGGAGGAAAGCCTCCGCCGGGGGCCTGAAGCGGATACCTGGAACCGCAGAACTAACGATCTTGCCAGTTTTATGAGGGAAGATGATTCGGCCCGTTCAATTAAAAGGGATCGCAGCCTGCTTGTGTACCGGCTTGAGTACTATAAAAAGTATTCAATTCCCTTCGGCGCCCTCTCCTTTGTCTTTCTGGCAGTTCCCCTTGGGCTCTTTGCAAAGAAAAGCGGTCAGACGGTAGGTTTTATCTTCGGCCTCATTATTTCGGTTATCTATTGGGCCTTGCTCCTGGGAGGACAGACCATGGGTATGCGTCTCGGTTATTCCCCCTTCTGGACAATGTGGCTGCCCAATATTCTGGCCGTATCAATAGGCCTCTTCATGTGTATTTTGAGGATGAGGAGATGATCCTGGACCGTTATCTTTTAAAGCAATTCCTCCCCATCTTTGTAGTGGCAGTTACCATGTTTGTGCTTCTCCTTTCACTCATCGATCTCTTTGCCAATCTCTGGCGTTACCTCAACTATGAGGTTCCCTTCAAACAGATCATAACTGTAAGTTATTACTACCTTCCCAAGAGTTTTTCCTATGCCATGCCGATGTCCCTTCTGTTTGCCGCGGCCTATACATTGGGCGAGCTCTATGCCCGCAACGAACTTACATCAATTTTTTCTTCGGGCATTCCCTTCCGGCGTTTCTGTCTGCCTCTCGTCCTGGTAGGGCTTCTGGCAACCATCTTTTCATTTTACTTCGATGACCGCATAGTAATTCCAACCCTTAAAATAAAAAATGATCTTTCAAGAACCCTCCTGCACCAGCAGCGCACGGAAAATAATTCGGATATAGTGATTAAGGCGAAGAACGGCCTCGTTATCTATTCGGTGGACTACTACGATCACAATGCCCAGGCTTTGAACGGGGTCAGCATTATAGAAAAAAATGAAAGCGGTGAATTTGTATCCCTGATTCGTTCCTCCAGGGCTGCCTGGACCGGCGACTTCTGGTTTCTCAGCAACCCGGTTATCTATGAGTGGAGAGACGGCCTGCTCCGTACCCGGGCTCTGGAGGATACGGATATTTACCGGGAAAAACCGGATACTTTTCGCAGAAATGCCGCCAATGTGGAAGAACTTCCCGCCAAAGAGGCGGATCTTCTGGTAAAAGATCTCAAGGCTGCCGGCCTCCCCTTTATTCAGGCCCTTGCGGATTACTATCACCGTTATTCTTATGCAACAACCTCCTTTGTCGTGATGATCCTTTCAATCTCCATGGGCGGCCGTTTCAGAAAAAATATCCTTCTCATGAGTCTTCTTGCAAGCCTTGTAACCGCCGTAGGTTTCTATGTCATGGAGATGATCACCATGATGATGGCCAGGCTGGGCTATATTCCTCCCCTTGCAGGTGCATGGTTCCCGGTCGGCGCCTTCGTGATAGTGGGGGGGCTGCTTTTGAGAAGCGCAAAAACATAGATCCGGCAGGGCCGGCTCTCCAAAAATCAGGGTTAGGGCATGAGTGAATTTATCTTTACTATAAAACACAGGGATGGGAATTCTGCGGCCAGGACAGGGGAACTGAACCTGTTTCATGGGAAAGTGAGTACTCCTGTTTTTATGCCTGTCGGAACCAGCGGCACGGTAAAGGCCTTGACCAGGGAAGATCTTGAGGAGATCGGTTTTGAGATCATCCTTTCCAATACCTACCACCTGTACCTGAGGCCCGGTACGGAGGTGATAGGGGAGGCCGGCGGACTCCACCGCTTTATGCACTGGGATCGCAATATCCTCACCGATTCGGGAGGTTTTCAGGTTTTTTCCCTTGCGCCCTTCCGGAAAATTACCCCCGAAGGGGCGAAATTTCGTTCCCACATCGACGGTTCCCTCCATGTCCTCAGTCCGGAAAAGGCTGTGGAGATCCAGACAATCCTGGGAAGCGATATACAGATGCAGCTTGATGTCTGTACCGGCTGGGGAACGGAGTACAAGGATGCGGTAAAAGCCCTGGACATAACCGGACAATGGCTTAAAAGGGCCAAAAAAACCTGGCTTGAGAAACGTGAAAACGGGTACCGGGGACTTCTCTTTTCCATAGTGCAGGGGAATTTTTACCGGGATCTCCGGGAGAAAAGCGCAGCCCTGTGCGCCGAAGCGGATACGCCGGGTATTGCCATCGGAGGGCTTTCCGTGGGGGAGCCGCCCGAAACCTACCGGGAGTATTTGGCCCTTACCGCATCGCTTTTACAGGAAAATAAGCCCCGCTATGTGATGGGTATAGGTACTCCGGACTACATTCTCGACGCCATTGAAAACGGCATAGATATGTTTGACTGTGTACTTCCCACTAGAGAAGGCCGAAACGGGAGAGTTTTTACACACAAAGGTCCGCTTTCCTTAAAAAAGACCGAAAACCACATGGACTTTCGGCCGATAGATGAAGAGTGCGGGTGCAAAGTATGCCGGGACTATTCCCGGGCATATCTTAGACACCTGTTCAAGGCACAGGAGATCCTCTGTTCCATGCTGGCAAGCTACCACAATCTGTACTTTCTTAACAGGCTGGTACTGGAGAGCCGCAGGGCGATTGAGGAAAACAGGTTTGGAGACTTCAAAAGAGAATTCCTTGCCCGGTTCAGCCACATGGAGTAAAGAAAAAGCTTTATGATGTATAAAAAATCATTCGTTTTGTTAAGTTTGTTATTTTTGTTTTTTTATGTTTCCTTTTCTATTTTTGCCCAGGAGGATGAGGCTGAAGACGGACAGGAAACGCAAAGCCGGGAACTTGCCGAACCGGAATCTTCCTCCGTGCCGGAAGCTTCCCTGAATGATTCCCCTCCTGAGAAACCGGCGCATGCGGAGGCTCTTGAAGACACCATAGCCGCGGAAGATGACAGCCGGATGAGAACCATCCGTTTCGGCACCGAGACTGAAATATCCTCCCTTATCCAGACCCTGAAAAATGAAAATGACTCTTATCTTGACGAGGCCCTGATTACACTGATTCAAAACACAAAAAACCGGAATATACTTACCGGCGTTTTTTCCTTTTTTGGAGAAAGGAACAAACAGGGGCTTGAAGAGAGGGCAATCCGGGCCATTGAAGAGCGGGATGAAGAAACCAATGCCACAGTCGTTGCGGCAATAGATTATCTTGGAAAAGTTAACGCCGAATCCGCGGTAAGGCCCCTCATGAACCTTATCGATTTGGGAGAAAACCGCTTTTTGAACTCAGGATTCAGGGCTTTAGGCAGGGCCGGAAGGAACAATGAAGAGTCCGATGCGGCAGCCGCATACCTAATCGATTACTATCAAAACAGGGAACCTTCCACGGAAAATCAACGGGAGATTGTAACGGCAGTTGGGGAAACAGGCTCAAATGAGGGAATCTCCTTCCTCAGCGAGCTTGTTGAGGATGAGGAAACGAGACCGGCAATCCGTATAGCGGCCATAGAAGCCCTGGCAAAGATCGGCAATACCGGCGGCCTTCCCCCGATTATAGGCGCCGTTACGGATCAGGATCCCAATGTCCGTGCCGCTGCGGTAGGCGCCCTGGGGCCCTTCCGGTCGGAAGAGGCCGGGGCCGCAATCATTGAGGCCTTCCGGGATTCCTATTACCGTACCCGCCTGGCAGCGGCAAAAGCCGCCAAAGAGAGAAAACTCGCCGAAGCCGTGCCGTATCTCAAATTCCGTGCAGAACGGGACGATGTACCGGCAGTCAGGGACGAAGCCATCCGGGCCCTGGGAGAAATCGGCGGCAAGGAGTGTATGGATTTTCTCAAAACTCTTTTTGAAGAGAGAAAGAACAATGACCGGGCGCGGATTCTTGCGGCGGAGATGATCATCAATAACGATCCGGATACGTATATTGAAAAGCTGATAGCGGAGATGGACGAGGCAAAGCAGGCCAACCAGATTCCCCTCTACAACGGCCTTCTCAGGGTAGCGGGCGGGGCAAAAACGGCAAGGCTGGAAACAACCGCCCGCCGTTTCCTTGACGGCGGGGGAGTTATCGAAAAATCCTATGCCCTGGACATGGCGTTAAACAACAAGCTGACAGGTCTTGAAGATGACATAAGGTCTCTGCTGGATGAAAAAAAGAGCGGCAGCCTGGCCCGGAAAGCCCGGACGATACTTGAAAAACTGGGACTATCCGCTAACCCGGAACGTCAACCGAGTGAAGAAGCCGATTGAGGGAGAGAAGAGGATCCTCGTAACGCTCCATCCTGAGGTGGAGTTCATAGCCTTTCTCCGATACGATCCTAATCATCTTGCCTATACAATCCGAAATCTGCTGGGAACCGGTATCGGGGAAGAACTGGGGTTTCCTCGGAATAAAGGTACAGCGTTCTCCGTCAACCCGGACTTCTGCAATATGGGGGGGAATGGAGACCAGGAAGATTAGAAAATCCGATTTCCTGCCTCCAACGGTAAAACTGTAGCCCGGCTTGGCAAGATGAATGTTCCGCTTGCCGATCATGGTATTCTGATCTTCCACAAAGAGGGAGAGCATCAGGGGACCTTCGGTTCTGGCAGGCGGCTTGTAGGTATTCTGATAGGGAGTGCTCCGGGGTTTCCGGCTGGCGGCATAGTTCTCTATTGCCGAAGCAGACGAACCGGATGGACGGCTCGCGGCAGCGGCCGGAGTTGCCGGGGCGGGGGAGGGTGAAGCCGCCTGGGCTATAACCCGTTTCGGCGAATCCTGAAGCCTGCGCGCAACAAGGAAAATAATAAGAGCCAGCGCCAGCAGGGCGCCAATCCCGAGTCCTACAAGAACCGGCGTACTTAAACCTGAACGTACAGTCCTGCCTGAATCTTCCGCCGCGCGTGAAGGCCGGGATTCTCTTCCCGGGGACGCCGGACTTTGGGCCTCTGAGGGAACGGTATCTCCGCCTGCAACAGAGGGCGGGCTTTCTCCGGTACTTTCCCGGGACACCTCCCCGCTCCGGTCAGAGTTTGCCTGACCAGGAGCAGAAAACTCCTCTTCAAACCCGGCGCCCGCCGCCGCACTTGCAGGAGCCTGCTCTTCTCCGGCAGAGGCCGGCCGGCCGGATGCGGGTTCCTGTAATACCGGAGAACCTTGCCGCTCCGATGCCGGAGAGGACTCTCCCCGTAAGGCCGGAGAAGACTGAATCCGGGAACTGCCGTCTGTCCCCGCAGAATCCCTGCCGCTTTGGGATGTCCCCGATCCCGAAGCAACAGCCGGAGGAGGAGCCACAGAGTAGTCATTTTTTGCCAGGTCCTGAGGCACCTGCACATACACAAAACTATTTCCCCCTGTTTCCAGCCGTCGCCCTGCATCGCTAATCTGAGCGGCCTGATTTTCTCCTCCGTCGGTAACCAGAACCACTTTTTTAGGCCGCGGGGAAGGGAGGGACGATATATAGCTATCCGCAAAGCTTAAAGCTCC
>JAIRXN010000226.1 GCA_031268245.1 Treponema sp.
AAGTCCGTGCAATCAGTGTGGCGTGAAATTAACAGCCGAAACGTTATGTGCAATTACATTGAATTTTGTTGTACCTGTTTTAAAAACACATTGACAAATCAAATTATTTATTGTTAAAATGGTTCGGTTCAATAATAGAAGATATTATTGAATAAATATTCGCATGAATATTTAATCTTGTTTTACGAAGAAGAAACATTAAAGGGTGGCTTATGATCAAGAAACGGGGATTGCTTGGATTGATTCTTCTATCAATCATCACATTCGGAATTTATTGCCTTTATTGGACTTACAAATTAGCAAAGGATGTGAACTCCATCTGTGAAGGTGACGGACAAAAGACCGGAGGTATGTTAAAATACCTCTTATTGGGAATAATAACCTTTGGCATTTATGACTTAGTATGGTTATACATGCTGGGTGACCGTCTGCAAGACAACGCCCAAAGATATGGCCTCACATTTAAAGAAAGTGGAGGCACAGTACTTCTTTGGTATATATTGGGTTCATTTATTATCGCCGGCCCATTTATAGCATTACATATTATCATAAAAAATACTAACCGCTTGGCTGAGGAATATAACAAAAAGATGTAGTATAATATAAAAATACCCAATGCCGCCTAACAGGACTTTTTACGCGCCCCCGCCGTGCAGGGGAACACACCATTCCCACGCCCACCCGTCGTAAACAGATGAGAACGTTATGCGCCATTTGGGTAAAATATATTGTAAAAAAAATCATACTAGGCGATTTCAAAATGTCAGATTTTGAAATTGGCTCATACATATGAAATTTTCAAAATCTATTGACAAAAATAAAAAGGTACAATATATTGTACATAGGAGATTTTATTATGGATGCAATTACTTACACCGATTTAAGGCGAAACCTGAAGACTTAGATGAAGAACACAGAATTGTATACGCGGTTGAAGAAAAACAAATAACATATATTTCATTTAGATTTCATTACGAAAAATAAATATATTATGAAAATGCCCAAACTGCGCATAACAGGTCTGTTTACGCTTTTCTGCCCTTCGGCAGACCGGGCCGTTGGCGGCCCGGCCTCCACAGCGGCTAGGTCAATCGCTCCGCTCATTCCCACGCCATCGTTCCGGAAGACTGGATCATTCGTATCGTCCACGACACGCTCTTCGAAAAACCTTGCCTTTTTTTCCGGTTTTTATTACTTTTGAAGCTGTACCTATTACTATACAAAAATCAAAGGAGAACCCTATGGCTCAGCATCAATTTCAGACTGAAGTCGGCAAACTGCTGCATCTTATCATCCATTCTCTCTATTCACACCGGGAAATATTCCTCAGGGAATTGGTTTCCAACGCTTCCGATGCGCTGGACAAGCTCAAGTACCTTACCGTGGCGGATGAAGCTTACAAGAGTATCAGTTTTGAGCCCCGGATCGACATTTCCTTCCATAAAGATGCGGATAACGGGCCCGGCGCCTCGACTATAATCGTTTCGGATAATGGCATCGGCATGAACGAAAAGGATCTGGAGGAATCTCTGGGTACCATTGCCCGCTCGGGAACCAGGGCTTTTCTGGAGAAGCTTTCCGAGGAGGCAAAGAAGGATTCAAATCTTATCGGTCAGTTCGGCGTCGGTTTCTATTCGGCCTTTATGGTTGCCGACAGGATTGAAGTGATAAGCCGCAAGGCCGCGGAAAGCTCAGTGTGGAAGTGGGCAAGCGACGGGAAGGAGGGCTACGACATTGAAGCTCTTGATGCGGAAGACCCCGCCGGCCGGGAAAGCCAGGGAACAACGGTGATCCTCTACCTGAGCGAAGATGGAACCGAATACGCCAACCGCTGGTCCATCGAAGACATCATCAAACGTTACAGTAATCATGTTGCCTTTCCCATTTACCTCAGTTACGAAGAAAATGAATACGACGACAAGGGCAAGGTAAAGAGCAGTACGCGGAAAACAGACAAGATCAATTCCGGCGCGGCCCTCTGGCGGCGTTCAAAGTCAGAACTCAAGGACGAAGACTACACGGAATTCTACAAACAGTTGGGTCATGACAGCGATGAACCGCTGCACTTTGTGCATACCAGGGCGGAAGGCGCTCAGGAGTACGTTACCCTTTTCTATATTCCCAAGAAGGCTCCCTTTGATATGTACCATGCCGATTACAAGCCGGGGGTCAAGCTCTACGTCAAGCGGATCTTCATCACCGATGACGACAAGGAACTCATGCCCACATACCTCCGTTTTGTCCGGGGCATTATTGATTCCGAGGATCTGCCGCTCAATGTAAGCCGGGAAATTCTCCAGCAGAACAGAGTCCTCATGAACATTAAAAATGCATCGGTAAAGAAGCTGCTTTCGGAATTCAAAACCATTTCGGAAAACAACAAGGAAAAATGGGAAGAGTTTATCGTTCAGTACAACCGTCCCCTCAAGGAAGGTCTCTACCAGGATTATTCAAACCGGGAAGCCCTCCAGGAACTGGTACGTTTCAAGAGTACCGCCGCGGAAGGCTGGACGAGTTTTGCGGAATATGTGTCGCGGATGAAGAGCGATCAGAAAAATATCTATTATATTACCGGGGGAGACGAAAAAACACTCCGGGCCAGTCCGCTTCTGGAAGCCTACAGGGCCAAGGAAATAGAAGTCCTGATCATGGATGATGAAATCGATGACATTATCATTCCCTCCCTCTTCAGTTACCGTCAGCCGGGAAAGTCAGAAGGCCCTTCCTTCGATCTAAAGGCGGTAAACCGGACAGGCGCCGATGAAGAACTCGGTGAAAAGAAGGACAAAGATGCGGAGAAGGACGCAAAGCCGGTAATCGAAAAGATCAAGAAGGCCCTGGGAGACCGCGTCAAGGACGTAAAACTTTCCCGCCGCCTTCACGACAGCCCTTCCTGCATCGTGGCGGATGAAAACGATCCCTCCATCCAGATGGCGCAGATGCTCAAGGCCATGGGCCAGGCCGAAGTGCCGGAGATCAAACCGATCCTGGAAGTAAACGGCGACCATCCGATCCTGCAGCACCTCAAGAACACGGAAGACGAAGAAGAGATCGCCGATGTGGCAGGAGTTCTGCTGGATCAGGCCCTGCTGGTGGAAGGCATTAAGCTCAAGGATCCTGCGGACTTTGTGAAGAAGCTGAACCGTCTCCTTGCGCGCTGAGGCGCTTAAACGGTATGCAAATACAAGGGGCGGACGGGATTAACCGCATTCCGGATAGTCCCGTTCGATTTTACCGTGCGTCATATTACCGTACCAAAGAGGGGGGTTAGCCATGTACGATATAATGAGCCGTTTCTGGAACAACTACAGTAACGATATTTTTTTTCTTGCACAAAAGATTGCGGTTGCTCTTATCATCATCATAGCAGGAATGGTGATAAATCGTACACTGAAAAAGTTCATTACCAGATGCATACAGAGCAGAATCCTCCCTGATGAAACCGTAGCTTCCCTGCTGTGCATCATCCTGCGTTATGCGCTGTTCATCATCTGTCTTATCATGATCCTGCAGAATTTCGGCTTTAATACGACGAGTCTTCTTGCCATTCTGGGAGCGGCGGGGGTGGCGGTGGGCCTGGCCCTGAAAGACACGCTCGGCAATATTGCCGCAGGGATTATTCTGCTGTTTCTCCGCAGTTACAGCAAGGGTGATTTTATTGAATTCGACGCCTTTATGGGAACGGTAAAGGAGATAGGTTTTTTTACCACAATACTGGAGACCCCGGATGGAATTTTTATTTCCGCTCCCAATTCCAGTATCTGGGGCGTTCCCCTCAAGAACTATACCCGCAACGGCAAACGGCGGATGGATTTTTCGGTGGGTATTTCCTACGGCGATTCCATTGATGAAGCCTTCAAGATGATGCAGGATATTGTTGCCGGGGAAGGCCGTTTTCTTAAAAGTCCGGCGCCGCAGATTGTGGTACAGTCACTGGGGGAAAGTTCTGTAACTATCTGTCTGCGGGCATGGGCAGACAACAGCGTATACTGGAATATCTACTGGGATCAGATGCGGAATATCAAGGACAGGATCGAATCCGCGGGCCTGAGCATTGCCTTCCCCCGGCGGGCTATTCACATCATTGACGGTAAAGAGCAAGGCCGTGATTCCGGAGCAGAGTCCAAGCCTTCCCTGCCTCTTCCTCCCGGAGAAGTCCCGTAAATTTTTTGTAAAATGCCGCCGCTTCCATGCCTTCTCCTCCGGAGCTTTCCATGAGGAGATCCCGCAGTTCTTCCGCCAAGCCCGGAAAGTCAGTCGAGCGGGTATCCTCAGCCGGGGAACAGGGTGGCAAAGGTTCTCCTCTGGAAACGAAGTTTCCCCCTTTTTCCGGTACATGGAATTTGTAGTCCCTGAAACGCCAGTTCCAGTTTAGGGAGAGGTTCCCGGCGGCGCCTTCAATGAAGGGTCTGCTGCCGAGGAAAAGTAATCTCTCTGTTGAATTCCCGTCTGCCGGCGGAGCGCTGCGGAGGATTTTTTCTTTTTCTTCTCCCTTCCGCAGATAAAATTTTACCAGACTCTTGCTGACCGAAGGGGAAGTTTTCCAGAAATGCGCCGGGTAATCCGCTATGTTCCGGTGACTGAAACCGGAAAGCCAGCCATGGAGATGTCCGTCCAGCGCCTCGGTATAGCGATCAAAGGCCGCTTCCCCCGCAAAGGAAAGATCGTTAAGCGCAAAAATTCTGTTTCTTTTGTCTGAAGTGTCAACATCGTCCAGCACCTTTAGTTCAGGATGCTTTTTGCGCTTCCATTCCTCATAGAGCCCGGAATGGCGGGTGAGAATAAATTTGTGCCAGAAAGCGGAATCAAGAAGTTTCTCCCCGAAAAGCTGCCACACAATTTCTGCGCAGTCGTGAATCTCCTGTTCATCCTGATCCCAGTAACCATAGATAAGGTAACCGTGGCAGAGAATTCCCGCCTCCCGGAAACTCGCGAGACTTTGTATCAGATCTTCCAGGGTAAAACCCTTGCAGAGCCGCTTGAGTCCGTTTTCGGTTGCCACTTCGATGCCCCCGGAAACGCCGATTAAGCCTCCGTCCGCCAGAATTGCCGCGGCATCCCGGGTAAAACTTTTTTCAAAGCGGATATTACCCCAGAAAATCAGGGGACGGCCCGCATCCCGGTTGAGACAGGCCAGTTTCATCAGAGCCGGGTGAGGAGCCGTTTCATCCACCAGATGTACGCCCCTTACTCCGGTTTTTTTTGCCTGTTCACAGAGATGTTCAAAGAGCCTGGGAATGTCCACCGGAATATAGGATGAAATGTAATCCAGGGTTGTATCGCAGAAAGTACATTTATGCCAGTAGCAGCCGTGGGCGAGATATACCTTGAGCCAGCGTCCATCCGACCAGAGGCGGTGCATGGGATTTTCACTGTCCACAATGCAAAGGTAGCGGCTAAAGTCGAGGCTCGAATAATCGGGGAAATTTCCGGAAACCGCCTCATCTTCAATCTTTTCATATTCGGCAGAAACAGTGTTAATGCCGTTTATCAGTTTCCCCCTTTCATCCCGGAAGATCGTCTTGTAGATGGAAGCGGCGGAAAACCTTGTTTCCTGTCCGGCTGAATGTTTAAGGTTAGCCCTTGTCTGCCCGTCGAGTACCGCCGCAAAGGAGCCGTAACCCCGGTCAAAACAGAGGTAATCCACATAGTCAAAGAAATCAGGTTCCTTCATGAAACGCAGTTCCGTGTTTACGTATCCTCCGCCTGCCGCAACAGTAAGTCTGTCTGCAAAGCGCCGCCTTGCGGAATGGGCACAGGTGAGCGCAGCGGGAAGGCAGCCGGGAAAGGGAATGGTGAGACCCAGAAAGAGGGAAGCTTCACCCCGATCAAGAACATTCCACTCCTCTTCAAGCCAGGGTTCATAGAAAGTTTTTAGAATATAGCCTTCCAGGTTTTCTTTTACTTTCCTGAAATCCCTGAAACCCAGGGGGCTTGGAGACTGGAGGTAGCGGATAAGATTGAAGCCGGGATCGAGAAAGGCGGTAATAAATTCTACGAGATCTTCCAGCATGGCGCTTGCAAGCCGGGGGCCTGAGTCCGCATCAAGATGATAGTATCCCGCATCCCTGTCCAGAAGGATCTGCACGGTACGGTTTCCCATGGGAAGCACACCGTTGGTCAGGGTAAGGAGGTGGCCCCATTCTCTGTTTTTGCCCCGCAGGAAAGAGAGGAGCTGTTCAATACAGCCGGCCCAATGATCCTCCCTGGAAAGAAACTCTTCCGCCTTGTGGCGTATGCCCTCATCTTCAAGTTCCGAAATCACCTCCCTCGCGTCTGTAAAGATCCGCCGCAGCCCTTCGGGGCTGAAGATCCGCTCAAAAAGCCCGATGGAGTGATCCCGCGCCAGCACTTCAAATCCCCGTTTTTCAAGAAATGAACTAAGGTAATAAATCGAAGGATAGGCACTGTTGAGCTGCACAAAGGGCGGCTGGACAAGAATAATCTTCATTCAGGTTCCCTGTTTTTATGTTTCGGCAAAAAGGCAGGGCAGGTTTTTTCGCCTATGGTTTTCTGTACCTCCAGGGCAGGGGCATGCTGCCCTTTGAAACCGAAAAATTTGCATGCCCTTGGAAAAGACTTATCCCAGGTTATCTCAAAATAGGCACATGTAACACAGGCCGGGAAACCGGAACCCTCCACCGGCGGCCGAGTGCCGTCTTCATCGCCGATGATAATATCAACCATGGGTATCGGCCTCCTTCTCTATTATACCTTAAAACGGATAACCATGAAAATCAGTATAACCGGCAGCCTAAAATGAAATTTTTCTGGTTTTGGAACCGGTAAGATCGAAAAATTGAACCGAACAGGAAACAAAGTTTTCCTGGCTCACTTGTCAAATGTATGTCTTTTAGGCTATTCTTTAATATACATGAAAACGCTCAATGGAATTTCCGCCTCTCAGGGAGTTATTACCGGTAAAGCCTTTCTCTACCTGGACAATGGGATGCCGGAGATCCCCCGTCATACCATCACGGAAAGCGGTGTAGAAAATGAACTTGCCCGTCTTTCAAAGGCCATTGCCGATGCCGCCGCAGAGATGGAGTCTTTTCAGGGGAAAATAACTCAGGAGATGAGTAAGGAACAGGCGGCCATTTTTGAAGCCCATCTTATGATGCTGGAGGATGTGGATTTTCAGGAACAGTTGGCCGTACATCTTAAAAAAACACTACAGAACGCCGAATGGGTGGTGTGGGATATTGCCCACGATCTTATACAGAAGATGACGGCCTCCCCGGACCCCATATTCCGTGAACGGGCGGTAGATATCAGCGATGTATCCCGGCGGGTTCTTACTCATCTGCTCCTTATAAAGAAAGTTTATCTGAACGAATTGGAGCAGGATGTGATCCTTGTGGCTCATGACATTTTGCCTTCCGAATTGCTTACCATGAGCAGGGAGCATGTAAAGGGTATTGTTACGGATCTGGGGGGGAAGACGAGCCACATGGCGATCCTGGCCCGGGCTTTCGGCATTCCTGCGGTACTGGGGCTTTCCAATGCCACGATGGAGATAAACTCAGGCGATACCCTGGTGGTAGACGGCGGAACGGGTAAGGTCTTTGTGAATCCCGACAGGGAAGCCATTGAAAAAGTAAAAAAAATTGCTAAACAGGATCAGAAACTCATCGCCGAATATCTTGCCATGAGGGATCTTCCCGCGGAGACAAAAGATGGTTTCCGGGTATTGCTCAAGGCCAATATTGAAATTTCCGAAGAGGCCGAACACGCGGGCGAATTCGGCGCCGAAGGCATAGGTCTTTACCGTTCGGAATTTCTCTTTATCGTTCCCGGCAAGTCCGCGGAGGAAGAAACCCAGTTTGAAGCCTACAGCCGGGTTCTTAAGGCCATGGGCGGCAGGCCCGTTACCATACGGACGGTGGATATCGGGGGAGACAAGATCCTCAAGGATTTCCATGACACGGCCGACGAGAAGAATCCCCTTCTGGGCTGGAGGGCCATCCGTTTTTCACTGGCTTTGCCGGAACTTTTCAAGACGCAGTTGCGGGCAATTCTGAGGGCCAGTGTGTACGGGACTGTAAAGATCATGTTCCCCCTTATTTCGGGAATTGAAGAACTGGAACAGGCCCTGCATTTGCTGGAGGAAGCCAAGGCGGAATGCCGCAAGAAAGGACAGGCCTATTCTGAAAACATTGAAACGGGAACCATGATCGAGGTTCCCTCCGCAGCCATGACCGCGGATATCCTGGCTGAAAAGTCGGACTTTTTTTCCATAGGTACAAACGATTTGATCCAGTATTCTTTGGCAATTGACCGCGGCAACGAGCGGGTAAGCTACCTGGCGCAGCCTGTGCATCCTGCAGTCCTCCGTTTCCTTAAAAAGACCATCGACGCCGCCCATGAAAAAGGCATCAAGGCTGCCATGTGCGGAGAGATGGCCGGGGATCCCTTTGTAACGGCCCTGCTGCTGGGTCTGGGCCTTGATGAGTTCAGCATGGTAGCTTCCGCCATTCCCCCAATAAAACGGATAATCCGTCTTGTCGAAATGGAAAGCTGCCGCAGTCTGGCCGCAGAAGCCCTGCAGGGCAAGAGCTGGAAACAGAATGCTGTTCTTGTTGACGAGTGGATGACAAAATACAAACTGACATGATAGCCATATTCACTTTAAATCGAACACGGAATGAAGTCCTATGAAGTACCGCAATCTTCCCCGGGTGGTTCTGGCGGGACGGCCCAATGTAGGGAAATCAACCCTCTTTAACCGGCTTCTCCGCAGGCGGCGGGCCATTACCGATCCCGCGCCCGGAGTAACCCGGGATCCGGTGGAGGCGGATGCCCTTATCGCGGGGAGGCCGGTGAGGCTCGTCGATACCGGAGGCTTCAAACTTACCAGGGAGCCCCGGAATCCCGAATCAAATCTTGACAGTATCGTTATTGACAGGACTCTGGAAGCCATAAGCCGCTCCGATCTGGTAGTACTTCTGCTGGAGGCCGGGGAATTGACCGCGGAAGACGAAGAGTTTATAGAACTGCTCAGACCCCGGCAGGACAGACTCATTGTGGCGGTGAACAAGACCGAAGGGGGAAGATTTTCCGCCGAAGCCTGGAATGTTCTTTCTCTGGGCTTTGAAAAAATCCACATGATCTCTGCGGAACACGGCGACAATATTGCCGAACTTGAAAATGATATTGTTTCCCGCCTTGATTTTTCAAAGCTCAAGACTGATGATTCCGCCTCAAGGCCCATCCGCATTGCCCTGCTGGGCAAGCCGAATACCGGCAAATCAACCCTGTCAAACAGGCTGACGGCCAGCGCCGCTTCCATCGTCAGCGATATTCCCGGTACCACACGGGATGTGGTGGAAGGCAGTTTTTCCTGGAAGGGGAGGGAATTTCTGGTGCTTGATACGGCGGGCATCAGACGCAAGAGCAAAGTCAGCGAAAATATTGAATACTATTCGGTGAATCGTGCAATTAAATCCATTGACAGTGCGGATATTGTGTTTCTTTTGATCGACGCCCTCGAAGGCTTAAGCGATCAGGACAAGAAGATTGCGGCCCTTGCCCATGAGAAAGGCCGGGGGATCATCCTGGTGCTTAACAAGTGGGATACCATGCCGCAGATAAAAAATACTTTCCAGGCGGCCTGCGACAGGATTCATTTCTTCTTTGGCCAGATGGAGTTCGCTCCCATCGTTGCTTTAAGTTCGATTGGAACGCTCAGCCGGGCCCGGCAAGGCGAAGGCTCTCCTCTTGACGGTTCCGGCGTGGACAAGCTTCTTGATACCGCAATAAAAATGTATAAACAGCTTAATATCCATATTGAAACCGGCGAACTTAACCGGGCGCTGGGCCGCTGGCTTGAAGAAAATCCGCCGCCTTCAGGCCCGCAGACCCGCTTCAAGGTAAAGTATGCGGTACAGAGTTCGGAAAACCCCGTGAAATTTATTATCTTCGTGTCGCGTCCTGAGGCAGTGGGTGAGGCTTATGTTTCATACCTCAGAAACCGGATGCGGCGGGATCTGGGTTTTTCCCTCATCCCCCTGAAGATAGAGATCCGTTCATCCGCCGGGGATACTGCAGGGGAAAAGCGGTGAAGTCTTACGCCATCGGAGAAGTTGCCCGTCTCCTCAATGTAAAACCCTATGTGGTTCGTTACTGGGAACAGGAAATTCCCCTTATTCAGGCAAAACGGAATTTCGGAGGCAGGCATTGTTACTCAGAACGGGATGTAGAGATCTTTATCCGGCTCAAGTACCTTCTCTACGAGAGAAAGTTTACTGTTGAAGGAGCCAGGGAGGAACTCTACCGGGAATTGTCCGGGAAGAGTCAAGATCTCCATGCCCTGGTTTCCGATTTACGTAACGAATTGACGGCTCTCTATTTTTCGGTTCCGGGGGGAAAAGAAGAAGAGTGAATCTCTTTCCGCCCCTTACGGCAGAGATCCGCAGTATTCTTGACAGTGTTCCTGCACTGATCGAAAAAACTTTTCCGCTTCCCCGCCGCCGCAGGGCAGGGCTGCCTGCCGATGTTGCGGAACTTTCACGCCTGCTTACTTCGGGCCGGGGGGAACGGAGTTCTTCCTACCTTGGGCGTCCCAATCTTCTTTCCGCATATCTGCGCTGTTTCTTTCCCTGGAATCTGTACCGCCTCTGCCGCCTTCTTCCCTCATTACCGCTGCGCCTTGAAGCAGGCGACGCTGTTACGGATCTGGGAGCAGGCCCCCTTACCTTTGCCGCCGCCCTCTGGATAGCAAGGCCCGATCTCCGTGAACTGCCGCTGGAGTTTCGCTGCCTTGACCAGACTTCCGCAATACTGGAGGCAGGGCTTAAATTTTTTGGCGTCCTGAGCGGGAAAGATAAAAACAATGCCTCCTGCCCCTGGAAGATCAAAACCATCCGGGGCTCCATTGACGGAACAGGTATATACGGCAAACCCGCAAAACTTGTAAGCGCGGTGAATGTGTTTAATGAGCTTATTCAGGGGATACCTCATGCGGCATCCCTGACGGAAGCGGCAAAAAAACGGGTGAGGTTTCTCTCCCCGCTGCTTGACAGGGAAGGTAGTGTTCTTGTTGTAGAACCCGGTGTGCCCCGTTCCGGGGAATTTATAGCCGCTCTCAGAACGGCATTCCTTGAGGCGGGCCGTTATCCCCTTGCCCCCTGCGTTCACAGTGCGGCCTGTCCCCTGCCGGGAAACAAAAGGCAGAACACATTGCCGGGACACGGCGAAATAAATGCCTCCCTCCGGAAATCAAG